>CAYTRQ010000045.1:0-21254 GCA_964440025.1 uncultured Polyangiaceae bacterium
CGGCCAGAAGCACCTTGGGGCGGGTGACCAGGGCCATGGCGATCATGACTCGCTGCTTGAGCCCCCCCGACATCTGATGGGGATAGGTCAAAAGACGACTTTCCGCGTCCGGAATTCCCACCTGTTGAAACAGCTCGAGAGCCCGCGCCCGCGCCGCCTTCCGGCTCACCCGCTCGTGCAGCAAAAGCGCCTCGGCAACCTGATCTCCAACTCGAACAACCGGGTTGAGGCTGGTCATGGGCTCCTGAAAGATCATCGAAATCTGATGCCCTCGCACGTGCCTCATCTCTGGCACCGAAAGCTTTCCCAGATCGCGTCCCTCCAGCTCGACCCTCCCGGATTCAACCCGTCCCGGCTTGGGCACAAGACGTAAAATGGACAAAGCCGTCATCGATTTCCCACACCCCGATTCCCCCACCAAGGCCAGACACTTGCCGGGCTCCACGTCGAAACTCAGTCCGGAGACGATAGGAAGCCGTCCCTTCTTCCCCGGAAACGTCGTGACCAGATCGCGCACCGAGAGGACCACTTATTCCTCCTCCCAACCGGCCAGGTCCAAGCGGTCGGCTCGCTCGTGACAAAAACGGGCCACTAGCGCTCCTCTCCCAACGTCCGCGGATCGAGCACGTCTCGAAGGGCGTCTCCCAACCGGTTGATGGCAAGGAGAAGAATGAACAACGCCGTGCCCGCGGAAGTGACGTTCCACCAAATGACTGGATCCCGACTCAGCTCGTCCTTGGCTTGAGCGATCATCTGCCCCCAACTGCCGGTCACTCCAATCCCGAGCCACGCCAACGTGGCTTCAGCAAGAACCAGCCCCGAGAAGAGCAGCACGAAGGTGATGACAACCAAGTGCATGAGATTCGGCAAAATATGCCGTACAAGGATGACGGGATCCTTGACCCCAAGTGCCCGGGCCGCAGCAACATAGTCCAATTCCCGCAGCTTCATCGTTTCGCCACGGGACAGGCGGCAAAACCCAACCCAACTGGTCACCCCCAAAGCGACACACACGCTCAACGTACTTTGACCGAGGACCATAATGAGGGCAATCAAAAGCAGGATGCTCGGCATCGATGCGAGGGTGCTCATTACGAAGAAGACCGCATCGTCGATGCGCCCACCGAAGTACCCGGCGCTCATGCCGAACAGAAGCGCTAGCGGAATGGAAATCAGGCTCGTCAGACCGCCAATCAGCAGCGCGACCTTGGCGCCCTTGAGCGTCATATAAAGGACATCCTGACCCAGGATATTCGTACCCAGAATGTGAGTTCCAGGATGCACGAGCGGAGAGTCCCCATAGAACTCGTGCTCGGCAAAGGGAGACGAGTAGCTCTTCTCCCGCGTTTCCTGAAACGCGCGATCGATCAAGCTCCGCGCCTCATGAGCTGCGACTTGGTCCGCCCCCTGAGTCGTGCCTCCCACCCAACTGATTGAATCGGCAAAGGCAATCGCAACGTAGAGAGAAACGACAGCGACGGAAAAGCGTCGACGTCGTCCCACCTCGAGGATCGCCTCACGCCAGATATCATTTCTGTAGATCAGCCGCCCCACCAGAATGGCGATGACGACAACACTCAGCACGATGAGATTGCCGAAGAGGGCTTCCTTTTCTGGAGCGGCGAGCAGAAGCAATGACGAGTCTAGATTCATGACAGGCGAATCCTCGGATCGACGATCGTGTAGCTGATGTCAGTGAGCACTTGACCCAAGATAAAAAGCAAAGATCCCAAGAACACCATCGCTCGCAGCGTGGAAAAGTCATTGGCATTGATGGCGTCCACCGTCATCGAGCCCAGTCCGGGAATACCAAACCCCGCCTCGAGCAAGAGAGAACCGGTAAAGAGGAAGGGGATGATCATCACCACATTGGTCAAGATGGGGACGAGAGCATTTCTGAGAACGTGCCGCGACATGATGCGCATTTCTCCCGCGCCCTTGGCGCGCGCCGTTCGCACGTAGTCGCGGTGGATCTCTTCAACGAACACCGTACGGTAAAAGCGCACATTGCTGCCAATCTGGGACATCACGCCCACGAGCACCGGCAACGCCAGAAAGCGGGCAATGACCCGTGGATCGGGATCGAAACCGGAGACGGGAAACCAGCGCAAGAGCTTTCCCACCAAGAACTGACCACCAATGATGTAGAGCAGCATGGAGATGCTCATAGCCAGCACAGACAGGGTCACTCCAACCCGATCGATGTAGGTCTCACGAAAAAAAGCCACAAACAGGCTCAGAGCCAGGCTCGTAGCCAGGCTGATGACGAACATCGGAAGAGTGAGCGCCAAGCTCGGCCCGACCCCCTCCAGGATTCGTGAACGGATGGGAACTCCATCTGCGTCGCTCCGACCAAACTCGAACGTGAGCATCTTGGTGAAATGATCGACCAACAGGTTCTCTTTCATGTGGCCTGGGCCAGGCCACAGAGGCTGATCGTAGCCGTGATTCTTCTTCCACTGTTCAATTACCTCCGGCATCGCTTTGTCACCAATCGCTCGCCGCGCGATGTCCTCGGGAGACGTTACGGTGAAGAACAGAATGTAGAGAAACAGGAGCACGCCAAAGACCACGGCAATTCCGTAAGCAGTCCTGCGAAGAATGTAGGCAGCCATTACTGTCGCTCCCGATAGAAAGTCCAGACACCCGGCGCGATCACCAGCACCAAGAGCCCCATCAGCACGAAGGCTGGCCACAGGATGGGGCGATTCCACTCCTCGCGCTTCTTCGCCCTCAGTCCCGGCTCGATGTCATGATACTTCTTGGTGGGGATGCTCAATCCCGCCGGCTGCACATACTTCATCCAACCGTGCTGCAGAACATAATCCTCGGGATGAAATAGCTCGATCCAAGGGCGCTCTCTTTCCAAAATCCCCTTGAGCTGCTGGATCAATTGCATCCGCCGGGCGTCGTTGTCCCTGACCTGCATCTTCGTAAAGATGCGATCGTATTCCTCGTTCTTGAAGTTGGCAGTATTGGGGCCGCCGCTTTCCGAACGCGCCATCTTGCTCGTCAATAAGAAAAGGAAGTTCTCGGGATCGGGATAGTCAGCTACCCATCCCCACTGAAAGATCTGATAAGCACCATCTCGGACCTTCTCCTGGAACTTGTTGTAGTTCGTCGCCGCTATCTGCACATCGATCCCGAGCTTTCTCCATTGGTCCACCCAAAACTGATAGCGAAGTCGTCCCTCGGGGCTGGTGTCGGGAACGTCGAAGCTCAGCACCAGGGGACGTCCCGTTGCGGGATCGATGCCCCCCGGCAGCCCGGCTTCTTCCAAAAGACGTCGGGCCTTGTCCAAATTGAGGTTGCGAAAAGGATTTTCGTACTCCTCATCATAGCCGAAGAGCCCAGGAGGCAGCGGAGACTCCGCAGCACGCCCGCGACCATTGAGGAACAGCCGCAGATATTCCCGGACGTCGATGGCGAGGCTCATCGCTTGGCGCAGTAGCCGCGCCCGGCGCCCGCCATCCCGACCCACAACGGGATCATCCATATTGAAACCAATATAGTAGATGGCAGGAACGACGCTCCGTGAAAGGCTCATCCCTTTCTTCTTCATCTCCGGAGAAAGCCGGCCCTGAGAAACCACCCGATCGAAGCTCTCCTTGGTGATGCTCGAGCGATCATAGTAGCCCTGGAGGAACTTCGAGAACTTCGGGATCGGCTCCTTTTCCATGCGATATTCGATGCGCTCGATGAAGGGGAGGGACTTGCCGGTGGCCTCCCTCATCCCCTCTGGATCCTGGCGTCCTACTTCGGGGAATGTCGCGCCCGGTGCTTTTTGCTCGGGATGAGTGATCCCATACCAGAGCGGATTTTTGCTCAGCACGATCTTGAGCTGCTTTCGGTACTCCATCACCCGGTAAGGACCGGTCCCTACTGGATGCTCGGCAAACAGGGGGCGTCCCTGCTCTCCGTCGTAATAAGCAACCGCCTCCCAAGGCACCGGCGTGCTGAAAACCATGGCAAACCAATAAAGGATCTGCGGATAGCGGCTCTTGAGCGTGATGAGAAGGGTGCGTTCGTCGGGAGCCCGGGCCCCCTCGTAACCTCCAAGTCGTTCGTACTGCTCCTTGACTCCCAGCGCCCGGAATTCAGCATCGGATTCGCGTCGCCGCGTCAACTCCTGACTGAATCGTCGAAATCCCACCAAGCGCGAAAAGGGATCGATCACCGGACTGGCCACCGCCGGATCGGCAATGCGTCGGAGCTGAAAGACGATGTCGTGAGCGGTCGCCGGTCGACTGGATTTCCCACTCAGCGAGAAGCACTCATCCTCCGAAAAGTGCACGCCCTCACGTAGCCGAAAGCGATAGCGCACCCTCCCATCGTCGAGCTCTTCGGGCTGGGGCACGGACTCCGCCAGGCCGGGAATGAGGCGGTAGGGACGCTCGAGATAGTGATACTCGAGCAGCGTGTCGTAGATCGGACCCGTAATGATGTGTTCGGCAGTAGAATAGCTCACCGCCGGGTCGAGCGTCTTGGGCGGCTCGGAATAGGCAAGATAGAGGACCTTCTTGTCCGAGTCCGCATCCGGGTAGGGATTGTTGGTACAACCGCCCAGCAGACCGAGCAGCAGGCCCGCGAGCAAGACCCCCATCGTCGCTCGGCGGCTCGCCCCCCCTTGTTTCCAAAGCCCTCGCCCCACTCAGCCCTCGAGCCCCCGCTGTGCCCTATAACGGCGAATCAGGGTATTCGTCGAGCTATCGTGTTCCAAGTTCTTGGCCGATCCCGAGAGCTCCGCAGCGATCCGTTTCGCCAACACCTTGCCCAACTCGACCCCCCATTGGTCGAAGCTGTTGATGTCCCAAATGATCCCTTGCACGAACACCTTGTGCTCGTAAAGAGCCACCAAGGCTCCCAAACTATGCGGTGTCAAACGATCCATCAGGATCGAATTGGTGGGACGGTTTCCCTCGAAGACCCGGTGATTCACGAGTTCTTCTCGGGTTCCCTCGGCTCGCACCTCCTCCGCCGTTTTACCGAAAGCGAGAGCCTCGGTTTGCGCAAAGTAGTTTGCCATCAGCAGATCGTGCATCTGCGCGTCCTCGGTCTGCAGCGGGTTTTGACTATTGGAAGCACCAATAAAATCGCAGGGGACGAGCTTCGTTCCCTGGTGGATCAATTGATAAAACGCATGCTGACCATTCGTGCCCGGCTCTCCCCAAATGATGGGCCCCGTTTGATAGCTCACGGGCCGGCCGGCCCGCGTCACTCGCTTGCCGTTGCTTTCCATATCGAGCTGCTGCAAGTACGCCGGAAAACGGCGAAGGTACTGATCGTAGGGAAGGACAGCGTGACTGTCTGCCCCAAAGTAGTTGTTATACCAAACTCCGAGCACCCCAAGCAGCACCGGCAGATTCTGGCCCAAGGGAGCGCTCGAAAAATGCTCGTCCATGGCCCGAAAGCCTTCTAGCATTTCCCTGAAATGCTGCGGCCCAATGGCTATCATCAACGACAAGCCAATCGCCGAGTCGTAGGAGTAGCGCCCACCAACCCAGTCCCAAAACCCAAACATATTTTCGGTATCGATGCCGAATTCACTGACGGCACTTTCATTGGTCGACACCGCAACAAAATGCTTCGCGACCGCGTCAGGCGACCGAAGCTTCTCCACCAAAAGACGACGAGCTAATTTTGCGTTGGCGATGGTCTCGAGGGTCGTGAAGGTTTTGGAACACACGACGAACAGAGTCTCCTCGAGATCGAGGTCGCGGGCATTTTCGGCAAAGTCGGTGGCGTCGACATTGGAAACATAGCGCACCTCGATATTTCGATCACTGTAGCTCTTCAACGCCTCGTAGGCCATCAAGGGACCGAGATCGGATCCACCAATGCCGATATTGACCACTGTCCGAATGGGCTTGCCAGTAAAGCCCACGTGAGCGCCCGAGCGAACCTTTTCACAAAAGGCACTCATCCTATCTAGCACCTCATGAACATCGGGGACTACATTTTTTCCATCGACGAGGATCTCGGCGTCACGTGGAGCCCGCAAAGCAGGATGAAGAACCGCTCGCCCCTCGGTAAGATTGATCTTTTCCCCACCGAACATGGCATCCCGAGCCGCCGCTACTCCACGGCTCTTGGCCAAATTCACGAGCAGTCGCATGGTCTCCTCGGTCACGCGATTCTTGGAGTAGTCCAAGTAAAGCCCCGCGCCTTCCGCGCAGAACTTCGAAGCTCTGTTTGCATCATCGGCAAACAGCTGCCGCAGATGGAGACCCGAAATCTCGGCGTGGTGCTTCAGGAGAGCCTGGTGCTCAGGGATTTGAGTCAACTCGGGAAGGGGTGCGATATTTGCCATGATCATTCCTGCTGAGGCAACGCCAGGCTGGGGTTTGACGCTGCGCCGCCGATCTCCCTCATGTCCTGGGCTGCGGGCCCCGCATCATGGCGCACGTCATCTCAATGCCAAGGGGGATGGCTGAAGCAGGCCAAGTGGGCGTCGCGAACCACCTCTGGGCGTCGTCCTCAACACAAGGTTGGTTCTGGACTTGCGGGCCCCCGCCCAAAGTGGGGCTGCAAGGGCTGCTCGACAGTCTTGCTCGATCACTAAGTCTCCAAGATGCTCGGAGAGGAGCTCGCATCAGAAGTCACTCTGGCGGGGGAGGACGCCGCGAAGCCCCGAGGATCGGGAGACTCACCACGAACGTGGTGCCCTCACCCACCTCACTGTGAACCGAAACGGTTCCCGACATCGACTCGACAAGATGCTTGACGATGGCCAGTCCGAGGCCCGTTCCTCCGAGGTCGCGCGAGCGCCCCGCGTCGACTCGGTAAAACCTTTCAAAAAGCCTGTGGAGATGCCGTTTTTCGATCCCGGGACCGTAGTCTTGGACCATCAACTCGAGCTGCTCTCCCCGCCGCTGAGCTTTGAGGACCACCCGCCCCCCTGCACCACCGTACTTGATGGCATTGTCGACGAGGTTGGACATCACGTGCTCGAGAGCCCGCCGATCGGCTCGTACTTGCGGGAGCGATTCGGGAGCTTCGAGCTCGATACTCACGTCTCCCCGTGCGGCACGCTCTTCGTAGAGGCCGGCTACGTGCGTCATCATACTTCGCGGATCGAGGGGCCCCAGTGTCAAGCTGAACTGCCTCGACTCGATACGCGATAAGTCGAGAAGATCCTCCACCAGGGAGTGAAGACGGGCCGCATTTCTGTCGATGATATCGACGAATTTGGCGAGCATCTCGGGCGGGGGAAGCTCGCCGGCCCCCAATGTCTCGGCCGCCGAACGAATCGAAGTGACCGGAGTGCGCAGCTCGTGAGAAACATTCGCCACGAATTCCTTCCGGAGACTCTCTAGGCGTCGTGTTTCGGTCACATCCATGAAGATCCCAACGACCCCCTGGGTGACTCCCTCGAGCTTTTTGATACGGACGAGCAGCTGGCGCGGCCTCAAACCGAAGAAGCGAATTTCACCTTGCACGGTGCCGTCGCCCACCTCTTCCTCGTCGTCCTCGATCGCCGCATCGACCATCTCCTTGAGTTCTGCGTGGCGGACGACTTCGAGCAGCGAGCGACCCGTGGGATCTCCAGAGAGCAGCAACATTTCGCGAAGGGCCGGGTTCACCAGCGCCACCTTCCCCTGCTCATCGAGAAACAGAACGCCCTCTTCCATGCTCGAGAGAATGCCGCTCATGCGGTCGCGCTGTTCCCGAAGATCGGCCAACGTCGTCGAGAGGTTGCGCGCCAGGCGATCCAAAGCGCGCCCCAGCTGAGCAAATTCACCAGTGCCCGAAATTCGAGCCCGCACTTCCAGATTCCCCGCGGCCATCTGCTGCGCCGTCTGTGTCAGATTGCTCACCCGGGCGGAGAGAAACTGGACGGCCAAAAATGCCACGAGCAGGGAGACGGAAAGCGCCAAGAAGGCTGCCATCACAAGAACATCACTCAACGCCCCCAAAGCCTGGTCCACGACCGTGATAGGCAACGCAACTCGCGCCACCCCCACCAAGTTGTCCTGAATGAGAAGCGGCCCCGCAGCGTACAGCATCCGGCGTTTCGTGGTTTTCGAATATCGATCGGCCACCCCAACACGACCAGCCAGCGCTTCTCGGACTTCGGGGCGAAAACGATGGTCGTCGGTGTCCTTCAAACCCTCGTGGCGCACCATCGAATCGCCCACGACGTCTCCGCCGAGCGAAATGATCGTGACCCGCCCGTTTGCCGCATCCGCCAGTCGATCGGCCAGACTATCCCAGAACTTGGTGTCCGCGAGAGGCCTCTCGGCGATCTCGGCGCGCGCCGTGACGAGCTGCAGTCGTACGATCAGATCCTGCTCGATGCGGCGACGTGCTTCTCGCTCGGTCTCGCGATGAGCATAGCCGTAAGCGACGAGAACGCTGAGGCCAATCAGACCCAATGAAAGGAGAAGAAGCTTGACCCGAAGGCTCACGCTAACTTCCCTGAGAGGCGTCTTGGGAGGGAGGAGACCCGATGAATCGGTAGCCAACCCCCCGCACCGTTTCAATGTAGTCGCGAGCGGCCCCCAATTTCTCACGAAGGCGCTTCACGTGGGTGTCGACCGTGCGCGTGGTCACGTCGGCCCGTATTTCCCAGACCACGTCGAGTAAGACGCTTCGGCTTTGCACTCGATCGCGGCGATCATAGAGCGTGGAGAGCAGCTTGAACTCCAAAGCGGTCAGTTCGAGCTCATGTCCCTCCACCCAGGCCCGATGAGCCTGCCGGTCCATCCGCAGCACGCCAAAGGAAATCACATGGTTTTCGCTCGCCGGTTCCTCCCGTCGGCGCAGAACCGCCGCAACGCGCAAAGCCAACTCGCGAACACTAAATGGCTTGACGACATAGTCGTCCGCCCCGATCTCGAATCCGACAACCCGGTCGATCTCTTCACCTCGGGCTGTGAGCATCATCACCGGAATGCGACGACTCGTTTCCTGAGCTTTGATCTGCCTGCAGACATCCAGCCCCGTAATATCGGGAAGCATGATATCGAGCAGAACCAGATCGGGACGCCTTTCGTTCACCAGGCGAAGCGCTTCCGCTCCGGTGCCCGCGGTCATGACATTGTGACCGGCATTCGTCAGATTGAAATGCAGCACTTGCTGCAAATCGATCTCGTCTTCGACTACGAGGATAGTAGCCATGGGATGTCGTCGGCTCCCTTGCCGGGAATCGCTGGTTTCTCTCGTTAGTAGGGCTCTCGCTTCTCGCTCGGGGCTCTTTCTTGTCGGAAAAGGGCCACCTGTGGGGTCGCCTCCCACAGGTGGCCCATCCTGTAAAGGGAAGCTCCATCCTTCGCCGAGAACAAGAGGGAGCCGCCCCAGAGGAATTGCCACTTCCTCCGGCAAGGGCTCGCCGGACCCAAGACGAGGCCAAGGACTCGACAGACCCAGGCCCAACCCGAAGCCCTCGGAATTTCTTGAAGCACAGGGCTTCCTGTGCGTGCTGCATCTGATAAGACCGCCCGAAGGAGGAGACCTGATGCAGAGTTCCATTCAAATGGCGAAAAATACCGATGCTTCGCGCTTGGCGCGTCGCGTTCTCTCGATCATGGCCTTGACTCTTTTGGGCACGACTGCGCTGGGATGCGGTTACTCGGAAGAGGAAATGCAGGCGCAGATCGACAAGTACAACAAGCTCGCCAGCAAGTACCAAGGAGAAAAAGACGAGCGGGCTCAAGCGGAAGAAGAGCTGGCCGTCATGAAAGCGAAGGTCGCCAAGCTGAGGAAGAAGCTGGAAGAAATGGGGATGAACCTCGACCAGCTCTCCTCGAAGGTCGCTGAAGACGCTACGGAGAAAGAACAACTCACCCAAAACCTTCAAGAATTGCAGGCGGCGCTCGAAGAGTACAAGAAGCGAGCTCAACAACTCGAGCGGATTCAAGCGCGCTTCGACCAGCTCCGCGAAAAGCTCAATCGACTGGTCGAGATCGGCCTCAAGGTAGAAATTCGGCACAACCGGATGGTGATTCGACTTCCCGGCGACGTCCTTTTCGACTCCGGACGAACCAGGCTCCGCAAAGAAGGGAAAGAGGTCATCGGAGCCGTCGCTGAGGTGATTCGCAAGGACAAAGATCTCCGCAAGCGCTACTTTCAGGTCGCCGGCCATACCGATGATCGACCTCTGAAGGGCGGCCGCTTTGGCGACAATTGGGGCCTGTCGGCCATGCGCGCTCGCGAGGTCCTTCTCTACCTCATTGACCCCGAAACCGGTGGCCTCGATCCGGAGCGACTTCACGTGGCCGGCTATGCGGATATCGACCCAGTGGCCACCAATCAGACCGCTGAGGGCCGCGAGCAAAATCGGCGCGTCGAGCTCGTCGTCTTGCCGGACGTTTCGGAAATGCTCGATCTGGGCAAGATGGCCGATGAGCCTCCCGAACCCAAAAAGAAGGGTGGAAAGAGCTCGGACAAGGAAGCTCCACCAACCAAGAAAGGAAGCGACAAGAACGCTTCCTCCGAGGAGAACCAAAACTCCGCCCCCCACACCTGACGCCCGCACATCCCCAGCGCACTGCGCCCCGCGAAGGCGGCGCAGCGCGCAGCAAAGGCGCCTGGCCCGCGAATGAGTCGCGGATCAGCAGGAACTCCGCCGAGACTCGCCTCATCCGCCGGGAGGAGGAAGCCTCGGCGGAGCCTTTTCAAGGTTGCGAGATGCGCCTTTAATCGCTTCCCAAGGCGAATAGCTCGGCAGGATCGATGACGTGCACGCCGGGCGACCAGTCGGCAGCAGCTGTTCGCATAGCTCGCGCTACCGTCTCAACCGGGACTGGCCGGCAGGGGGCCAAGCTCGACCAATGGGGAAGCAGCCGGGCAAGCTGAAGGCCCAGTTTTTCCCCAGGCCGATCCTCTCGCCGCTTTCCGTCGAGAAGTCCGGGACGCAAAACCCGCAAGGACTCGAACGGGAGCACCGAGACGTCCCGCTCCAACTCCCCCTTCATCCGAAGGTAAAAGATACGGCTCTTCGGAGAAGCTCCCGCCGCGGACAGCAACACGTACGCTGGCACTCCCGAGTCACAGGCGAGCTCTGCCAAACGCAGGTTCAGGTCGTGATCGATCCGATATTGTCTCTTTTGCCCACCCGCATTTTTGACGGTCGTTCCCAGACAGGAAAAGAGGACCTCACCGATGAGCTCCTTCTTGAACGTCTCGGGACTTTCGAAGTCGACAACGAACTCCGAGAGCTTCTCATGACGCTGCCCTGTAGATCGGCGGACGAAAATACGAACTTCATCATAGTCGTCGTCGCTGAGAAGCTGACGCGTCAGTTGCTGACCGACCAATCCCGTGGCCCCCACCACACAGGCGATGAGTGGTGGGGAGGGCGACCCCTCATGGGGTTGCTCGAGATCTCCCTGGGACTGCTTCGGATCAGTACTGCTGCTCAAGCCAACCTGCTCGGCGTATCGTTTTTGGCTTCGTTTTGAGCGGGCGACTTGCCCGCTCGCTCTTTTAGCGCCGAGGTGGCGGCATGCCGTGAGGCATCTTCATTCCTGGCGGCCCGCCACGGGGGCTCGGCGGCGCCGCTCCGCCGCCTTCCTTTTCCTCGCTTTTCTGGAATTTCTCCTTGCCAGAAACAGCCCAGTCGGCCGCCCAGCTGCTGACAGAATAGATCTGCTCTTTTCCTTCGAGCTTTGCCCAACGAGAGCTTCCCTCCGAGTTCGAGCCGAAATGGAGCGTGGTTTCGTCTTCACCCTCGATGGTGATGGTGGCCACGGGCTCCTCGAGCCCCGTTTCTTCCAGCGTCTTGTCATCCCCAAAGCCGGTGGCATTGAGCGTCTTGTAGGCCCGGAGCAAATCCTCGATCTTCGAAGGCTCGAAGTCCTTGATTGGAGCTCCATAGGCGGACTTGCCCTTCTTGAACTTCCCGGACCACGCCTCGTCCTCTTCGTCCTCGTTCTTCTCAAACACGAACGTACCGTCTTCTTGCTCAATCGTGATCTTGTTCACACTATCCGTTGCAATCTCGACGATGGAGAGATCACGCCACCCCTTGGTGTCTCTCTTGGCCATGAAACTGCTGAAGCCATCCACCGTGTAGACGCCTTCCTGGCCCGGAAGTCGAACCATCTGTCCCCGACCGCCACTCTTACCAGCCCACATTTCGAAGCTGACTTCGTCGCCCGCCAGAGCCCGAATGTGGAGCGCCTGCTCCTCGGTGAGCTCGTAGTTTTGGTAGGAATCCTTGCTGTCGGTCACCTGCTCTTTGACTTCAAGCTTGGTGAAGTTCTTGAGCAGGCTTTCCACGTTCTTTTGATTCGCTAGCGCGGAAACGGGCTCGACGAGCTTCCACTTTTCACCTTCCTTCGCGAGAACGTGTGTCACCGCAGGCTCGGCGTCGTCTTCGCCTTCGGCATCGCTAGCGGGCTTGTCGATGACGATTTTCGTTATCTTGCTCATATCATCTTCCGAGAATTCAATCTTCGGAAGATCTTTTTGCACGCTCGAAAGAGTATGCTCGGCACGCTCCTTCTTCGCTTTCTTTTGCTGAACGTAGAGAGCTCCGCCAAGTGCAGCGAGCACGACAAGCGCCATGTAGAGCTTGATATCTGAGCGTTGGGCCATGATGTCTTCGAAAGTTTCTAGGTGTCTGTGCGAAAAAGAGAGGGGCGCCTAGGCAGCAGCCCGTGCGCTTTTGTTTTTCTGGGGACCGGGAACTGGCTGCTCACGGCGAGCTTCGCGGCTTCGCCAGCGCCACACACCGATCAAAGCGAAGAAGAACGGAACGCCCAAGGTGAGTGTCCACTGGACATTCTTCTGCAACTTCTTCCGCGCCTCACGGTACTCCTCGTCCTTTTGCTGGATTTCCTCTTCCGAGTCTTCGACCTTGAACTCCGGCTTGTCGACGCTCGCATAGGTCAAGTTCGGCTCGCCCAGAATCTTAGCGCTAGCCGCAATCAGATCGGCATCACCACTCATCCAGTCGAAGATGTTCTTCATCGCCAAGATTGTGGGCGTGAGGTATTTCTGCGCGTAAGGCTGCGCAATCATTTGAAGATCTTTATCGCCCCCCACTCCTCCAAACTGAGCCATCTGGCCGGTCATTTCTGGTGGATTGCCGGCATAGGCAAAGGGGTTCGTGATGAACTGCGAAGAGGCGATGACCAGAACTCGTGAAGGATCAGCCGCCCGCTCGGGGACGTCCATTCCGTCCGCTGGCTTTTCCGCAAAAGCGCTCTTGAGCTTGCCCTTCGCTACAGCGGCAATGGCCCGCTGCGAAAACGGGGGGCGCGGCTCCCAGCTATCACGCAGACTCATGTCCACCGGCCCCTCGCCGATCACATTCGCGGCAGGCGTGGTGCGGGCCACCGCCTTGAGGGTGACGTCCTTGGGCTGCTTGTCCCGAAGCAGCTCGAGGCTCGACGGGAACGGCATCATGATTTCATCCATTCGGAAGAACCCTGGGAAGGACGTGTCGAGAAGCTGCTCTTCCCCCTGGAAGCGGGGATCGTTCACGACATGAGCGATCCCTGGGTGCCGAATCCAAGCCATCCCCCCCATGCCTGTCATGATGGGAACTCGAAACTGAGCGCCATGGTCCAGCACGGCATTTTCCTTCATCCGGATGCCATAGCCTGAAAGAAGTGGACCAAGCCCGTGGAGATCTAAATCCGCCATCATGTTGGCGTCATTGGCCTTGAGGCTCACCGCCGAGGCAATAACGACGAGCGACTTGTTGCCCGTCATGAGGAACTCGTCGATCCTCCTCAATTCCTTCTCGGTGTATTCCTTACCTGGCTGAGTGATCAGCAGCCCTTCTAAACCGGTATCAATAGCGGTCTCACCACCAGAAAGGTCAACCGTCTCGATAGTGTAGAAAGGAAAGTTCTGGGTGATGATCTGCTTGAGAGTCGGAGAGCCCCCGCGACCCTGCCTAGGAACCAGGTTCTTGTCCGTAAGCTTCAGCTCGTCTTTGCCGGTGACGACACCGATACGGTGGGAGATGTCGTCGTTCTTGTCTCGGATCTCACGGATCTTGTTCGTGATGAAGAATTCGAGACCAGTATTGCGCCCCGGGTGAAGGGCAGGAATGACGGCCTTCTCACCACCGTACTTGAAAACCAGTCCCATGAACCCCTGCGTGATCGAGGCTTGACTGTCGCCGGTGGCACTCGCCTCACCGAACGGCTGCTCCTGCAAGCCGGCTTCGCGGGCCTTTTCCTTCAATTCGTCCGTATTCGGTTCGATGATAGTATAACGGAATTTGCCGCCGCCCGCTCGCTCGTATTCATTGAGCAGATCGGTCAGGTCACGCACATAGGCATCCAGCTGGGCCAACCCCGTCTTAACATAGGCTTCGACAATAACCGGTTCCTTGAGCGACTTCACCAGTCGGGCGGAACCTTCGGAAAGGGTGAACCGCTCGCTCTTGGTCATATCGAAACGCTGGTACAGGCCCGCGCTGAGGATGTTGGCCACGACCACGATCGCAGTAATGACCACCAGGTACAGACCCGTCTGGGCCGCTGCCTTACGCTTTTGGTTCTCAGTTGCCATCGGTTATGCCCACTTACGGCGCTCGAGAGAGCGGAAAGAAACCATCAATGCCAAGACGGTGATAGAGAGGAAAAAAACGATGTCCCGCGTGTCGATCAGGCCCCGCATGAACCCGCTCATCCGTGATTGAAAGCTCACGTAGTGCAGGATATTCGCGAAAATGCCTTCCATTTGATCGGCCATGGATCCGGAAAACCAAAAGGCCCCGAGAACGAAGAACGTCACGAAAAAGCTGACAGCCTGACTCTCGGAGAGAGAGCTGACGAGCAAGCCCACGGCGACGGCCGCAGATGAGTAGAGAATGAGTCCCACGTATCCGCTGATCACGGGGCCCATATCGAGGGGACCAAGGTTCCACGGAAACTTGAACATCATAATGGGGTAGGTCAGCGAGGCGAGCACAACCGTCAGAACCAACCCCAATGCTCCGATATACTTCCCCAGGATCACGTCGCTGTCCTTGACGGGAAGGGTAATGAGCATCTCGAGAGTCCCACTACGGCGCTCTTCTGCCATCAAGCGCATCGTGACAACCGGGATCACCAGCATAGCCAGGCCCGCCGGGACGTATTCGAACAGCGGCTGCAAGGTGGCTCGGTCGATCTGCCAGAAGCCCCCCTGGTACATAAAAAACATCAGTCCGAGACCAAAAAAGCTCAGACAGATGACGACGTAAGCCAGCGGAGCATCAAAGTAGGAGCGAAACTCTCGCTTCGCGATAGTAGTCAAGGCACTCATCGGTCCTTCTTCTCCTCGTCTTCACCTTCAGGGCTTTCTTCCTCGTCGCCGTCTTTGCCAGGCTCATCCGAGGCTGAGCTTCGTTCCTCGTCCGAAGAGCCTTCATCGCCAGGCTCTTCGTCTTCCTCGTCGCTCTCCCCCTCTGCCGCAGCGTCTTCTTCGGCAAGCGCTTCGTCCCAGTGCCCCTTTGCCAAGGCCTCGTCACTGCGGGTCAGATCACGGAAGACGGCATCCAAACTCTGTGCGTCACGCCGCAATTCCAGCATCAGCCAGTTTTTCTGGACCATCAGCTCGAAAATGTCCGCACGAAGATCACTTCCCTTAGCACTCGCCAGTTCGATCTTGTGCACCGTCTCGTCCGTTGGAAGCTCGCGCGTCCTGAGAACACCACCAATCCCCTCCAGAGCACTCGTGAGTTCTCGAGCAGCCGGCGCCCGCTCCCCGGACAGCGCCCGCGTTTCGTCCACCGTCACGACGTAGCGCACACTACCGGTCTTCGCGCGGATTTCCTCGAGGGGACCATCTGCGACCAACTTCCCCTTGGAAACGATGATCGCTCGCGCACAAGCGTCCTCGACTTCCGCGAGGTTGTGGGTGGATAGCAAAACGGTACGATCTTTGCCGATCTCCTTGATGTACCGAATGACCTCCGCTTTCTCATTCGGATCGAGATCCGCAGTGGGCTCGTCAAGGATGAGAATCTGCGGATCGTGCAGAAGCGCCTGGCCCAGTCCGACCCGCTGGCGATAGCCGTGCGAGAGGGTCGCAATATCCTTCTGCAGCACCTGAGCCAAACCACATACTTCAATAATCGACTCCAGGCTTTTGCGAAACTGGCTCCCGCTCAGGCCCCGTATCTCGGCGACGAACTTCAAATAGTCGCGCACGATCATGTCGGTATAGAGAGGCGCCCGTTGGGGCAGGTAGCCAACGCTCCGGCGCACCGCGAGGGGATCATCGAAAACATCGACCCCCCGCACCCTTGCTGTGCCGCTCGTCGGAGCGAGGAAGCAGGTTAGGATTCGCATCGTCGTGCTTTTCCCAGCCCCGTTGGGACCGAGAAAACCGACGACCTCACCCTTTTCGACCTCGAAGCTCACCTTATCGAGCGCACGGACCGTCCCGAAACGCTTCGAAAGGCTGCTCGCCTGGATCATCACATCTGTTGCCATACGAGTTCCTGGAGTCGCCTCACACCGAGAAAGCCAGCGAGAGGAGGCGGGATGGTAACTAGGGGCTGATCACTGTCAAACGCAATAGCCCACCTCAAATGGCTCCGCTTTCCCAACTCACTCGTGTTCGCTTGGGGGCGGAGGCCTGAGGATTCGGCCCCCCAACCGAGGGCCATTAGTCGGTATTCCCACAATCTGCAAGAAATCGAAAAAAAGAAACAGAGCCGATTTTTCCAGCCAGGTTCACGATCTCGTGGAGCCTCACGCAGCACCTCATGGAGCCTCACGCAGCGCGTGCTCCACCACGTCGCGGGTCAGGGCAGGAGCCAAAAGCTCGATGAAGTCATAGACATAGCCCTTGAGGTAGGCACCATGGCGAATCCCGATCCCCGTGGTCGAGGCCGGAAACAGATGGGAGGCGTCCCGCGACCCCAACGTGGCCTCCGTCGCCGCATCGACCGCCATGCTGGCAATAATGCCAATTCCGAGACCCAGGGAAACGTAGGTCTTGATGATGTCCGCATCAATGGCGGAAAGAACCACGTTCGGACGAAGCCCTTGAGCGCTAAAGGAGGCGTTAATCTGTGATCGGCCCGTGAACGCAAAGGCGTAGGTAATAATCGGGTATCGAGCCACTTCATGAAGTGTCAACTCGGATACCTCGAGCACCGGGTGGCCCTGCGGGGCAATGATCGCCCGATTCCACTCATAGCAGGGTAAGACGACCAGGTCTTCTTCCGCCCCCAGCGCCTCGGTGGCAATCGCGAGATCTGCCTGACCCGACGCCACCTCCTCACAAACTTGGTTGGGACTGCCTTGGTGAAGCACGAGCCGAACAGCCGGGTAACGTTGAGTGAACGTCTTGATCACCGAGGGCAGCGCATAGCGCGCCTGAGTGTGCGTCGTGGCAATCGTCAACGAGCCTTGCTGGGCCTCGTTCAAGGTGGTCGTAATGGCAAAAAGCGCATCGCGATCTTGGAGCATTCGAGCGGCGATGCGGTGAACTTCTTGCCCGGGTTCCGAAAGCCCCACCAGGCGTCGCCCGTTGCGCTGAAACAACGCAAACCCCAGCTCGCTCTCCAGAATCTGCAACTGCTTGCTCAGCCCTGGTTGGGATTGCCGGAGCTGAGCTGCCGCACGAGAGACATTGAAGTCGTTCTTGATCACGGCCTCGAAGATCTCAAGACGCTGCAGATTCACGAACGCTATCTATAACGTTTGGTTTGGCCATGAAACCCAAATATAATTGGGGACAATGACAGGATGTTTCGATGTCGGGGAAGTTCATTCCTTGGACTTCTCGGCGTCCTGCGCCTCGCCCCCTCCACTTCGCCCTCGGAGCCCCCAGCTCCACTCCCTTTCCGGAAAAAACGGTTTTGGGGAAAAATGAGACTCGAAACGAATCCGCTCAGTGCTTTTTCGCCCCGCGGATTTGCGGAGCCGTAAACTGGCCCACCACGTTCCTCATCTGCTGCTGCGTCGTGGGTGACATCTCTCCGTCGAAAAGCAGCACGGGTCGTCCGTCTCGAACGACCCCCGTGATCCTGGCCTTGGAAACCCCTGCTCTCTCGACGATGTCAGCAAGATCGGCCAACAGCCGTGGCGGCATCCTTCCGCTCGAAGAAACGACGCGCCCCTCGCGAATCCGCAGCACGAAAAGGCGCCCCGCTCTCTTTAAGCCCCAAAACCAGAGAGCCCCCAACACGATCAAGAGAAGCAGGAGGATATTCCTCATGCCGGTCAGTTACCCACGTGCCGCCAACAAGTACAAGGTGTCCTCAACAAGCACTGATCCCATCCGCGCCATGAGGACAAACGCCCCCAGCTGCATCCAGCCGTCGGCCGGCCACCACAAGATGCCGCCCGCCAAGACGCAGCAGACCAAAACGCACGCCTGCCGCAAGAGGTCAGTGCACTTTAGCCTCCGGACTTCTTCCGTGGAACCGTTCTTCCTCCGATAGTATTCTTGCCGGCTTCTTTCTCGTCATGCCCTTCCGCACCCCGCTCTTGTGCACTTCGAGCGGGAAATTCCCCGGACACCTTAGTCTGCCCTTCCGCACCCCGCTCCTGTGCGCGCTGGACGGGAAATTCCCCGGACACCTTCGGTGGCTGATGCCTGTCGAATGCCCGAAAAGTGGGGGTCCGGTTTTCTGGAAGAGGCGGCGCGATGGAGTACTGTCCCGACTCGGCCCTTTGTCCAGGCAATCCCGTCGAGCCTAACCCCTGACGGATTCTCGGGGTGCGGCTGGAACGGGCAGCGGGCGTCTGGCTGCGTCGAACTCCTGCAACTCGAAGAATGCGGTGCGCCAAACGGTGACTGCCCTCCTCGTTTTCACGAACCACAACGACATTCTTCCAAATCCGCGGTCGCTGTTCATGAAGCTCTTCCAACCGATTATCGAGACTGGCACCACGGGAAAATCCCGAGACCGGCATGACGATAGGAACGTTTTTCTCGTAGCGCTCCGACAAGAGCAAAGCGACTCCAATCCCATCGACAGGATTGCCCCTCCCGTCACGGTGAAGATGATAGGGCAACACGATGAGAGGGACAGAAAGGCCATTGGCCCACTGGGCCGCGTGCTCATCGAACGCTCCTTTGGGCAAGATCAGACGCTGATCTCGTCGATATCCAAGCGACTCCACGAACGAGTAAATTCGTCCGCGCAGCTTCAACGACTCGGGCCGTACAACCGCGAAAACCTTCCCCATGCTATGCTAGACACAATAGCTCCAATAGCTCTCACAACAAGGCAGAATACCAACTCATGGGGCCGTCTGCCGCGAGAAAGGTGACTTCGAGTGAGTGAAGAGCAGAGCTCCACCACGAGCTCCGAAAAAGAGGTCAAAAATCTGCAGGAAATCTCCGGAACTCTGGTTCGAGTAGCACTTCCCGTGCCACTCGGTCGAACGTTTACTTATCGGAGCAACTCCGACCAACCGGCCAACCCAGGCGTGCGCGTCGTCGTCCAGTTGCGAAGAAGAACTTGCCTCGGCGTCGTCGTCGGGCACACCAGCGAGCCTCCTCCTGGTCTTTCGGCGAAAGACATCAAACCCATTCTCTCAGTCGTCGATGACGAGCCCGTCCTCAATCAAGAGCTCCTCTCCTTCTTGGTCGAGCTCGCTCGCTACTACATCGCTCCCCTAGGAGAAGTTCTGCGACTCGCACTCCCCACTCTCGAACGAGCCACCGCACAAGAACTGGAGAAATCCCTCGGCGAGAAGTGGAAGGCAGTGGGGCGCCTGGTTCAAGTGGCACGCGTCATTCCCAGAAACGAGTGGCCGATCCCCAACCCAACGATCCCCGGAGGACGCGCCCGAGAGCTCTATGAGCGACTCGAGGCCCAGGGACCTCAAGAGATCCAAAAGCTCCAAGAAGACTTTCCTACGGCTCGGGCTCTCGTCAAGAAACTCAGCGAACGCGGTCTCGTTCTGGTGGAAAGGAGGCAGCGTCAGGTCGATCCATTCTTCCCTGAAGAAGTGGCCTCAGACACCCCACCCCAACTGAACGCCGCACAGAAGCACGCTGTGAAAGAACTCACGAACTCTCTCGAGCAGCGTCAGCGCCAATCCTTTTTGCTCCACGGAGTGACCGCGTCCGGAAAAACCGAAGTCTACTTGCACGCCGCGGCACATGCCTTGTCTCAAGGACGAGGCGTCATCGTCCTTGTCCCCGAAATTGCTCTCACCCCTCAACTGGTGGGCCGGTTCCGAGCTCGCCTGGGCGATGCGGTCGCCGCCCTCCACAGTGGTCTCAGCGAGCAGCGGCGGCTCACCATGTGGCGCAACCTTCGTTCCGGTCGCCTGCGCGTAGTGGTCGGAGCTCGCTCCGCGTTGTTTGCCCCCGTCCAAGATCTCGGACTGATTTGCGTCGACGAGGAGCACGACTCTTCATTCAAGCAGGAAGAGGGTGTCCGTTATAGCGCGCGGGACATGGCTCTGCTTCGAGCCCACAGAGCTCACGCAGTCTGCATTTTGGGATCCGCCACGCCTTCTCTTCAGAGCCTTGCGTCGGTGGAGGAAGGACGTCTGAAACTGCTTCACCTTCCAAGCCGAGCTCACGAGCAAGCCAGCTTACCTCGGGTGGAGGTGGTCGACTTGCGTCACTTCGGTCCTGGCCCGAGTGGCGATCCGTTGCTGAGCGTCCCCATGCATCGGGCTCTCGAAGAGAGCCTGGCGACGGGCAACCAGTCCATCTTGTTTCTCAATCGGCGCGGCTTTGCTCCCAGCTTGATCTGCGCCACCTGTGGAACCATCACCGAGTGTCCCAACTGCTCCGTCGCACTCACGGTTCACCGCCGGGGAAAGCCTAGGCTCGAATGTCACTACTGCGACTACCGCGCGCCCGTGCAACAGACCTGCCAGGCTTGCCAGAGTCCGCACCTCGTCGAAGAAGGCCTAGGCACCGAACGAGTCGAGAGTCTGCTAACAACCACCTTCCCCCAGGCGCGCGTCGGACGCCTCGACCGAGATGTGGGCGGGGGCCTCAAAAGCGAGAAGAACCTCGACCAGATGCGTCAATGGAACCTCGACATTCTCGTGGGAACCCAGATGGTCACCAAGGGCCACGATCTTCCCCGGGTGACCTTGGTCGGTGTGCTCAATGCCGACGCGGCTCTCAGCCTTCCGGACTTTCGCGCTGCGGAGCGCACCTTTCACCTCCTCGTCCAGGTCGCCGGCCGGGCAGGAAGGGCCGGTCAGCCAGGCCGGGTCTTGATTCAAACACGCAACCCCGACCACCCCGCGATCCAGGCCACCCTCGATCATGATCTCGAGCAATTCGCCTCCCACGAGATGCGCTCGCGCAGGGAACTGAGCTATCCCCCCTTTTCCAGAATCGCTCTGATCCGCTTCGATGGTCCCAACGAATCG
>CAYTRQ010000046.1:0-21253 GCA_964440025.1 uncultured Polyangiaceae bacterium
GTGGGTCGGTCTTTCCCTGCAAAAGCGCCCCGATGAGGGGCAGAGACTCCTTTGCGGGACAACGGATCAGCGAGCGTTACCTCGCTGAAGAGAGAATCGGGAAAGGATCTGCCTGACTGGGTTTCAATGGAGGCGCTTCCAAGTTAGGGAGGGTGTAAGGAGATATGACTGACATGCAAAAGCGTAAGCTAGGAAAGACTGGCTTGGAGATTTCCCCCGTTTCGCTAGGAACCTGGCAAGTTGGCGGCAAATGGGGCGAGCCCTTTGATCATGACCGCGCAGACGCCATCCTGAATCGTGCCATCGATGGGGGGATTAACTTCCTCGACACGGCGGATGTCTATAGTGATGGATTGAGCGAGCAGGCTGTGGGGCGAGTCGTTCGCTCTCGTTCCGAGCGGATCTATGTGGCCACCAAATGCGGTCGTCGCCTCAACCCACACGAGGCTGCTGGGTACAATGAGAAGAATATTTCCGAGTTCGTCGAAGGTAGCCTGCGGCGCACCGGACTCGACGTCCTCGATTTGATTCAACTGCATTGCCCCCCTCCGGAGGTCATCCGTGGAGATGCGGCTTTCGAGGTGCTCGACCGTCTGAAAGAAGCTGGAAAGATTCGCAACTATGGCGTGAGCGTCGAGACCGTCGAGGAGGCGCTTGCTGCTGTTGAAAAACCCGGAGTGGCCACGGTCCAAATCATTTTCAATATGATGCGGTTGAAGCCGGCTGAGGAGTTTTTCGCTGCTGCCAAGGAGCGAAATGTGGGCATCATTGCTCGGGTTCCCTTAGCTAGTGGGTTGCTCACCGGCAAGTTCACCCAGGACTCGAGTTTTGGCGCGGGGGATCACCGCAATTTCAACCGAAATGGAGAGGCCTTTGATCGAGGCGAGACCTTTTCGGGGGTCGATTTCGCCCAAGGGCTGCGTCTTGTCGATGAAGAGTATGTGCCGCTCTTCGGTCGGGAGGAGCTGGCGCAGAAGGCGCTTCGCTGGACTCTCATGTTCGACGCGGTCAGTACGGTCATTCCGGGAGCGAGCTCCACGCAGCAGGTCGAAAGCAACCTGCGCGCCGCCGAGTTGCCGCCGCTGTCCAACGAGGAAATGACGCGGGTCAAGAGCATCTACGACGAGCACCTGCGGCCCTTGGTGCATCAGCACTGGTAAGCGGAGAGCGATCTGTTTCGAGCACATCTCGCAACCTCGAAAGGCTCTGCCGCCGCTCACCCGGGGTCGGGCGAGGCGAGCCTTCTCGGGAGTCCCTTCGGGGTGATGTGCCGGCGCTCGAGATAATAAAAATAACAGCCCCTCCCCGTCAGGGGAGAGGCTGCCTGAAGAACCCCGGATGCGGGTGGGGCCCTTCAGTCCACTTGGTACCCCTGGAAGGTCGAGAGCAGGCAGCCCCCGCTCATTTTTTTCGTCTCGTTCCCCTTTGGGGAAAAAGCGTACGGAAAAGGCCGGCGCCGGTGGCCGCGACGAGAAGCCCTGACGGTCGGATTACCCTCGGTGGGGGAGGTCGAGGGCCCCTATGATTCCTTCGAAATCATTTCCTCGGCGACAAAACCAAGGACCGAGCCTCCTCTCGGGCAAAACCGTTGGGATACGCGGCAAGATAGCGCGCCGCCGCTCGGCTGGCTGCGAGGGAGTTTCCAGTGCTTTGCAAACAACGGAATCGAGCAACGAGGGCTTCCTGTCTCAGAGGCGACGTCGGATAGGTGCGGGTCAGTCGAGCGAGGATTTGAACGCACCGACGTCCGTCGCCCCGATTTCTCGCTGAAAGGGCTGCTTGAAACAGGCGATTCTGTTGGGCCAGGGTTGTCGGGCCTTCGGAGCCGCTTGGCTTTTCGTGCTGACCTTTTTGCGGGGGCTGTGCCGCGTGGTCAAGACTGGGGTTGGGAGTGCTCGGCGATACATGGTGTCCGGCAGGAGGAGCATCCGCCGTGGAGTGTGGCGCTTTCGAGGCGTCAGTTGAGCTGGACCAGAAGTCGTCCGGTCCTAGAGACACTCGCTGGCCGTCATGTTCGACCTCGACCTGACCCTGGAGAACGCTGACTTCCGTCCAGAGACCAGGGAGTTCCTTGGGGGAGTGAGACAGTCTACCAGTTCTGATGGTGAAGCTCGTTCCGGTGACATGGACTTGCGTTTCGCCCGCTTCAACCGTAACGGATGCCTGTCGGTCGGGATCCACGTCGAAGGTGGCTTCTCCATCCGCTAGGACGAGGCGTTGCCGGCGTTTCGAGGCTGTCTCCAGGGTCACAGTGGCCTTGGGTGATAAGTCCACTCGAGTGACCCCACCGATCGCGATGCTGGCACGGTGATGTTTTGCTGTGAGCACGTCACCTGGGGCCAGGCTCGTCGACGTAGCGCCCGGCTGCAATTTCCAAGAGCCCTGTCCTCTCTTCAACATCAACTCTCCGGACAGGACCTCCGCTCGCCCCCCGCTCGCTTTCCGGTGGGGTGTTTGCGAGTGGCGGAGGCTGGCGCTTCCGGAGCCTTTGACGTCGCCAGTGTTTTCGGGTGAGACGCTTGGTGAATCGGCCGCAGAGTTTGCCGTCGATGACGCTGCTGTCGCTTCATCCGAGGCTCCTGGTATCCCCCATGGCCCATGCGGCACTTGCCTTCCAACCACGACCAAGGCGAGCGCGGCCGCGGGGAGCGCCCAGGCAAGGCGCTTGATACGTAGGCGTCTTTGTTGCCGTGCCAACCGAACCGACGCCGCCAGGGTGACCCGACCACGTCTCTCTCTTTCGGCGAGAGTGGTCGGCTCGGAGGGCGGTACGGGGAGTCGCCCCCATTGTTTCAATCGGGAGATGAGCTCATGATAAGAACCTCTCGAAGAAGTTCTCCCGGGGGGTGAGATTCTAAGGGACTCCGCCTGAGGGTCGGAGTCACGTTGTCCTCTCGAAGAACCCGGCGAAGAACGAAGCTCAGGCTTCTCCGCAGGGCGGTGTCCACCAACATCGGTCTGGGGAGGATCGGTGATCATGGCTCCTCCTGCTTTTCTTCGAATGGGGTGCTTGGTGGAGACTCACTCCGCTTGGACTTCCGTGCTTTTTCGCGCGGGGCCTCGTTTTTGAGCAATCCGAGCCGTCGATGCAGATCTTTTCTTCCTCGGACGAGTCGGGATTGAGCCGCTGCTACGGTGACGTTTTCCATGACTGCGATTTCAGCAAGCTCATGGCCGAGCACATCGTGAAGGAATACGGCTTGGGCTCGATCGGGTTTCATCTTGGTCAGATGTCGTCTCAGCAATTCGAGCTCGGCGCGTGCGATGTTCTGACCTTCCGCATCGCCGGAGGGAGGAATGGAAGAAACCGGTTCTTCCGGTGTCGAGACGAGGACAGCTCGCTCCCTTCTTCGTGAGCGCAAAACATTGAACGCCACTCGCGTAGTGACGGCGGAGGCCCATGTTCTCAGGCTACAGGCGCCGGCGTAGGAACGTTTCGAGAGAGTGAGCACAATTTGCTCGAACGAACGCTGAATGAGGTCTTCATGGTCAGCTTCTCGACGACCGAAGATTCGATAGAGAGTAATATCGACCGCATCCACGAGTCGGTGATAGAGCTCATCGGCCACGCTCGCGTTTCCCTCTTGGACGGCCAACACGATGTTCTCATCGCTCAAACCAGCCTGCCGTTTTTCCAAACGATCCTGTGCACCGTTTAGACGAGACTGGGAACTTTTGGTCGGGCTGTTTGCCCTAGAGTCAGCTGCGGTCGCGGCATCTGCTGGGGAACTCGTTGCGGGGTCCGGGTCAGGTCCTTCCGAAATAGCCGTTGCGGCAAGCGCAGTCGTGGCCGAGGCAGCTGCGTGATGGGTTCCCGTAGCCAGCTCGGTTGGAGTCCGAGGTGGCTCGTTCCCTTGGTTTCCTCGAACGCCACCGTCGATGACCACGAGAGGGGGATTTTTGAGGTTGTGCTTCTGCCGAGACATCACTGCACGTCCTTTTCCTAGTACCCGGATGGTTGACGGGGCAGGCAAAGAAGGTCTGTGCTCCTACGACTCGTTCTATGGGGGCACAGGCTCCTCCATCATGCTAGTTTCGCGGGGCGATGCACGCGCGGATTTCGACTTTGGCTCTTCCGGGGGCTTATCTGGTTCTGTTTTTCGTCGCTGTGCCTGGTCTCGGCTGCGGGTACGAGAAACTTGAACTGCACACGGACGGCCGTGAAGTCGCGTCCGGCGGTCAAGAAGGAAATGGCAACCTAGGAGAAAGCGCTTCCGGAAGCAGTCGAGGCGCTGGTGGGTCCACGGGGGGACAAGCCGCGATTGGTGGAAATCAGGCAGTGGAGGACATCGATGCTTCCGGGGGAACCGGCGCCACGGGAGGTGGCTCTGCCGATTGGAATAACGAGGGTTTCGGCTCGATAGGAGGGCAGGGAGGGAGCGCCGAGGACTGCTTTGGCGCGGAGTGTCCTCCCTCAAAGCCCTGTTGTGATGACTTATCCTTCAGTTGCGAGCCATGGTCGCAGTATTGTACCTACTGTGCTGGACCTTCTTTCTGTCCCGAAGGAACTGTTTGTGACATGGTCACGGACCAATGTATGATCGGCTGTCGGGACGATCCCGATTGTGTTGGTAATTCTCCCTTTTGCGACGAAAAACGTAACGTTTGCGTTGCGTGCAAGGAAGATTGGCATTGCCGCGATGACCTGTCCTGTGTGCGGGGTGCCTGTGTTCCTTGTGAGAAACAATGCTTTTGAGGGACCGGTGCTTTTCTTTTGATCTGAGAGCGCCACTCGTGACGGGGGGCGCGTCATTCGGGCGCGAGCCAGAGATTGAAAGAGGCGGCAAGTCGAGCGCCTCCGAAGAAAAGGGGAATGCGCCCTATCTCGGTGTCATCGACGTAGATCCCTGTCTCTCCCCACCGAACGCCTAAAAAGGTGGACAGCGCAAGGCCGATTCGCCCGCCGAGCTTCTGGCGAAAACACACCTCACTGTGGAGGGTTCCCAGTGCTCGACGAGGAGGAGAAGAGCCGTTCTCGATTTGTGTTTCCACATATTCGATACCTGCACCGGCCCCTATTTCTGCCCCAGTGGAGGATCCCAGCATCCAGGACATCCCTGTGGTCAGCCCTCCCGTTCCCCACACCGACTGGATGACCACCGGCTCGGTAGAGACGTTGAAGCGGTGTCCACTCATGGCGAATCCCCCGTGAGCTCGCAGAAAGGGACCGCCGAACAGACGGGTGCCTAGAGAAATGTGCGGACCGTAACGGAGACTGTCGGACCAGCCCGAACCGACCGCAAGACCCGCGTCGAAATGGAACCGCTCGAGCGACGCAGGACTCGGGCTTTTGGCTGGGGAGCTCGGACTTCTGGCTGTGGCCCCGGAAGGCCGAGCGCTTTCGGAGCGAGAAGGTTCACGGCCAGTGGTGTTTTCCTCGCGGTTTGTCTCGGTGCCCTTCTCCGCCACCGTCGTCTCTGAAGAATGTCTTGGGGGAACAGCCTGCCGGGTGTCGGTTGCCGACGCCCCCTCGAGCTCTCGGCGCGCTCCCACCAGCGTTCCAATCGCGTAGCCCGCGGCTTGCCATCTCTGGAGGGGTGGATCCTCGGGGGAGAAGGTGATCTGACGCTCGAACCAGCGTCCTTCGGATCGAGCTGCGATCTCGATATGAACCTGGTGCTCTTCGTGCCAGGAAACGACGGCAACCACCCCGGCGGGCTCTTGGCTTTTCGAGGCGTGCACACAGGGATCAGGGGCGGCTGCCATGCTGCACGCCTCGAGCAGTGCCTCTTCTAGCCTGCTTCGTTCCGGCGATGGGGCCGTGGCCGGGGGCATTTCGACGGCGATAGGGCTCACTGGGCAAAATCTACCACTTTTGGCGGCTTCGGGGGCGAGTTCAGGGCCTGTTGCACGCGTGCGACGACGCTTTCTACTTCACTCGTCGTCAAGTACGGATGCATGGGAAGGCTCAAAACGCGCTGTGCCATCCGCTCGCAGATGGGCAATTGTCCCTGCGTGTAGCCGAGGGGTTTGAACGCAGGTTGCAGATGGAGCGGAGTTTCATAGTAGATCCGAGTAGGAATATTGAAGTCCTCGAGCTGCCTCATGATGGTGTCTCTTTGATTGGCGAGGCGCCCGGCCAGCGTCACCGTCATGTGCGACCAGGTTGGTTGGACTTCTGAGGGCACCGAAAGACAGTCGATCTCTTCGAGGGGAGACAGCAGCTCCTGATACAAGGCCGCCAGTCGGCGCCTTCGCTCGAGCTCGTCGGAAAAGACACTCAACTTGGCGAGGAGGATGGCCGCTTGCAGGGTATCGAGGCGTGAGTTCATCCCAACCAACTGAGCGGGT
This sequence comes from uncultured Polyangiaceae bacterium, assembly GCA_964440025.1. GTDB lineage: Bacteria > Myxococcota_A > Polyangia > Polyangiales > Polyangiaceae > NIC37A-2. The sequence goes on from CAYTRQ010000046.1 coordinate 6,292, forward strand.
TGTCCAGTGCTGCCTATTCCCTGAGCGGCAAGGAGCCGCAAGACTCTCGCGAGCTCCCGATCTCTTGTAAAAACGGCGCCTCCGTCGCCGTAGCAACCCAGGGGCTTGCTCGGAAAAAAACTCGTGGTTCCGAGCTCTCCTTGGCACGGAGCGACTTGTTCGCCGACTCGAGCAGCGAGACATTGAGCTCCATCCTCGATCACTCGAAGTCCCCGAGATTCTGCAACTGCCTGAATGCCGTCGATCAGTGGCGGCAGGCCGAACAGTCCCACCGCGATGACAGCGCGCGGTTGAAGGACGGTTCCGTCAGCCGCTCGTCGCTGGCCGGCATCGAGCTCACCCAGGGCACGCCGTAAGTCCTCCGTCGACATTTGAAGCGATGCTGGCTCGATGTCGACGAAAACAGGTGTGGCGCCGGTTAAGGCTACCGCGTTGGCCGTGGCGACGTAGGTCAAACCGGGGACCAAGACTGCGTCTCCGGTTTGAAGACCGAGGGCTCGAAGGCTGAGAACGAGTGCGTCGGTGCCGTTGGCGCAGGTGATGCAGTGAGGCACTTCGAGCTCTTTGCACAGAGCTTGCTCGAACTCCGTCACTTCCGGGCCGGCAATGAACCGACCATGTCGCAATACCGCTTGCAGGCGGTTGTTGAGGAGTGGGTTCAAACGTTCTCGTTGTGTTTCGAGATCGACGAAGCGCACTCACGACCTCCGGAAGCTGCGGTAAGAAGCGACTGCCTCGTGGTCGGGTAGGGGGGAGTTTTCGGGAAGATCGAGGCAACGTAGTCGCTCACTTCCGTCCAGCTGATAGCGGAGCCCCCCTTCGGGACATCGAAGAACTTCGCCCGGGACGCCCGAGAGCCGCTGGCCATGTCGACTCATGAATCCCTCTTGCCGTGCGGGGACCCCTTTGACGAAACCGTAATCGGGAACGCTGTGAGTGACAACCGCTCCTGCAGCGACGAACGCGTGTCTTCCGATGGTCAGACCACAGAGAATGGTTGCGTGAGCGCCGATGGTGGCGCCGCGACGGACCAGGATCTTCTCTGCAAGGTGCTTGCGACGAATGCTAGCGCGAGGATTCGAGACATTGGTCAGGACGCAGCTTGGCCCGAGAAAGACTTCGTCTTCGATAGTCGTGCCATCATAAATGGAGACGTGATTCTGAATTTTGACGCCGTTCCCGACAGTTGCCCCGCCTGCTACGAAAACGGAGTGCCCCAAAGTGGAGTTGCATCCGATGCTGGCTCCTCCCTGCACGTGACAGAAATGCCATATCGAGGTGCCGGCTCCGATGGCCGCACCTTTTTCGACAATTGCCGTGGGGTCTGCCCAATAGCCGGAGGCTATGCCGCATTTGGAAGTCGTCACTTGCACCATTTCGTCCTATCAAGCGGGCACCCGAGTCAACCAGCTCGGAATGGCGGTCGACGTATCGATCTGTTGGAGCTGGTGGGTCAGTTCGAGCGCTGGTCGGGCATCCTGAGGCGAGAGACCGTTTCCCTTGAGGATCTGTCGGTAGACTTCGACGTGCAGATTTTCCCCAGGATCGGAGAACTCCAATTCGGAGCCGTCAACGCGAATGCTCCGGTAGACTGTTTTTTGGGCGCGTCGAATCCTTTCAGGCAAGCACGCTTCGTCGATCGAGAGGAACCACCGCACCCGAGCCCGCTCGAGCTCGAGGGTGCCAGCAATCGTGGTCTTGGTGCGCCAGTGAACGTCACATTTCTCTGCCGCGCCGAAGATCCAAAGCAGCATGTCCAAGAAATGAATTCCGATGCTGCTGATCAAGCCGCCGGAACGTTTCTGATGGCCTTTCCAAGAGGAAAAATACCACGGGCCTCGCGCAGTGATGTAGGTGAGATCGATCTCATGGATGCTCGAAGTGCTGTCGCCGATCTGTGTTTTGAGCGCGCGGAGATTGCTGTGCTCGCGGAGTTGCAGGACGGGGTGTATGGCTTGTCCGGTTTTGGCGCAGAGCTCGAGCAGAGGGTCGAGCTCATCGGGGCGGAGGACCAAGGGTTTTTCGCAGATCGCGTTGCTCCTCGAGTGCAGCACGCGCTGCGCGTGATGGGCGTGAAGATCGTTGGGAGAACAGATCGAGACATAATCGATAGGCTGTCCTTGGTCCCTGAGCTTTCGGAGAAAGTGCTCGAAATCCTCGAAATTCAAAAAGAACTGCGCTCGGGACGAGAATCGATCCAAGATCCCTACCGAGTCGTGCGGATCCATCGCACAAAGAAGCGAGCCCCTGAGCTGCTTCATTGCTTCCAGATGTCTGGGGGCGACGTAGCCAGCGGCTCCCAACAAGGCAAATCGGACTTCGCTTGCTCGATGATTCATGGGTCGAAAGTGAGCTGATGTTCGTGGGGAAGGGAGGTGCAATGGGCAGTGGGGAAATGAGGTGCAGTGCTCGTTTACCAAGGCAAGTGGCTCGGGCAAAACAAGCCAGGATCACCGGAAGCGTCCGGGCATACTTGGTCTGGCGCCGGAAGCATTCAAGCATGGAGTCAGGGTCAGACCTCGAAGGGGCTGACGTCCGTCGAGATGCTCCGACGTGCACTCCATCGCTTTGGCTGCTTTTCGAGGGTGTTTGACTTTCGCCAGGGCTCATTTAGCGGTAGCGAGAGCCCATGGCAGGAACGACCTCCGATGCTGAGTCCCTTCTTCAACTCGCCGTGACCACGGCCCTGGAGGCAGGGAGCCGTATTCTCGATGTTTACCAAAGCGACGATTTCGACGTTTCACTCAAGGGAGACGGCTCGCCGCTCACCCGAGCCGATCGTCTTGCTCACGACGCGATCGTCGAGGGACTGTCCGGCTCTGCACTTCCGCTGCTGAGCGAGGAAGGCAAGAGCATTCCGTTCGAGGAGCGGAGCTCTTGGCACAAGCTTTGGATGGTCGACCCACTCGATGGAACCAAGGAGTTCGTGAAGAGAAACGGGGAGTTCACCGTCAACATTGCCCTGATCGAAGGAGGAGAGCCTGTGTTGGGGGCGGTTTATGCCCCGGCAAGAAAGGAGCTCTTCTTCGGTGTAGCCTCGGGTGATGCCTATGTCGTTCGTGAGCTGACACCGCGCCCGGCTCAATTGGATGAGCTGCGCCGCGAGGGACACGTGCTTCCCGTGAAGGCACCACCGAGGCCCTTCAAGGTTGTCGGTAGTCGTTCGCATGGCTCCCAGGAAACGGCGGACTTCGTTGAGAGCCTGCGAGCGGAGCATCCCGATCTCGAAATGCTCGGGATCGGCTCCTCGTTGAAGCTGTGCATGGTCGCCGAGGGAGCTGCGGACGTTTATCCGCGGTTCGCTCCGACCATGGAATGGGATACCGCTGCAGCTCACGCGGTGGCTCTCGCCGCAAAGAAGCGGGTCTTGAAGTGGGAACCGGGAAAAGGAGTCGTTGGTCCGCTCCAATACAACAAGCCCGATCTGAAGAACCCGTGGTTTCTTGTTCAAGACTAAATGAGTGAGCGAGATTCTCGATCGGCGGTTTCACTGCCCGCGTGGATTTTCATCATCGGCCCCGGCCTGCTTTTTGCCGGGGCAGCCATTGGCGTCTCCCATCTCGTTCAGAGCACTCGAGCAGGAGCCCTCTACGGTTTCGGCCTCGTGGGGGTGATCCTCGTTGCTAATATCACCAAGTACCCAGGGTTGAGCGTCGGTGGGCGATATACGAGCGCGACGGGCCTGAGCCTTCTCGAATCGTACCGGAGACAAGGGCGCTGGGCTCTTGTCATGTGTGCGCTCTTTACCATCGCCACGATGTTCACGGTGGCGGCGGCGGTCAGCTTCGTGACCGGCGCTTTGCTCAATGAGATCTTCCTGCGGCACGTTTTTGCTAACGTATCGTTGCCTGTCGCCACGACAGTGGTCATGGCTTTAGTTGCAGGGCTGCTCGCCAAGGGGGGATTTCGTTGGCTCGATCGAGCCATGAAGGTCCTTCTTTCCACGATGGCCCTGCTCACCTTCGTGGCGACCGCCATTGCGCTCACGCGAGCTGACTTCTCGAGTTTCGCACTCATTCCGCCACCAGAGGTTTTTCAAGACAAGGCGGCAATTGCTTTCGTCGTCGCTCTGGCTGGTTGGATGCCGGCCCCTCTGGACATCTCGCTTTGGAATTCGCTCTGGGCTCAAGCCCACGGTGCAGCTCGTGGTCAAGTGCATTCGGCGAAGGAGGCTCGCTTCGATTTCAATGTAGGATTCTTCCTTTGCGTTGTTCTTGCGCTGTGTTTCGTCTCGCTCGGGACCGTGTCGATGCATCAACCAGGGATCGAACCGGCGGCGGGAGGGGTGGCATTTAGTCAACAAGTCCTCGGGCTGTTTACGGACGCTCTTGGAAATTGGGCGCGTCCTATCGTGGCCGTATGTGCCTTTTCTGTGATGCTCTCCACGACCCTGACGGTGCTTGACGCCATTCCACGTGTGCTCATGGTCACCTGGCAGAGATTTCATGGGCAGGAGCAGCCGGAGGCCACGCTCATCGACCATGCTCGAACGCGACTCTACTGGATTTGCTTCGGCTTGCTGGTCGGTGGCTCTCTTTCATTGCTGTTCTTTTTTGTCGAAAATCTCGGTCAACTCGTTGACCTGGCAACGACTCTCTCCTTCGTCACGGCCCCCCTATTTGCTCTCCTCAATCATCGAGCGATCGGAGCCAAGGAAGTCCCTACCGCTTACCGCCAGTCGCCGGCGGAGCGTCTCTTCAGCGCGATCTGCGTTTTCCTTCTCGCTGCGTTTGCGCTGGTGTTTCTCTACACTCGATTCGTTCTTTAGGTGAGCGCTGCTCTTGAGGTGAGCGCTGCAGTGCGGCTCACCAGCGGAGCAAGCACGGTACTATCCTCGCAATGGGCGATGTTGGCAGCCCCGCAATGGAATGCACTGCTCGCCGTTTCCGTGCACCTCCCGCTCTGCGCCGTCTTGTCCAGCCGAACAGTCAGTGGAGGCGGACATGCTCTCACCACCTCGAAAGCTCTGGAGGGCTGAGCCGCGACGTGAAGTTCGCGTGCCATTTCAGCGTTTTTACCTCACTTCAACTGTTGGTTCGGGCGTTGGGTGGTTTGTTGAATAATTTCGCCCAAACCGAAAGATTGGATTTTTGTGAGCCGGTGACCGGCCCCCGAGCAACTTCTCGGTAATATTGAGGATGACCTCAGGTTGGAAAGAGATGAGCCACTTCGATAGTCGAGGGCTCAATTGGCGGGCGTGATGCGCCAGCGCCCAAACAAGCAACGAATCCTGTCTCGGGCAGACCACAGCTTTTGTCGGGGTTTTCGCGCCCTCTCCTCCAAGGCCTTTCCGGTCGAGGAGACGCGAAAACGAGGACCGAAGATGACATTCGGTCACTAGGCGGTGAAACTCGGGCACCCGGATAAGACAACTAGAAGATTGAAATAGTGAGCTCTTCCATGACCAAGACGAGATTACAGACGATCGGGGCAGCATCGATTGGGGTGTTGGCTCTGGGGGCCTCCGGCTGTATGGCCAATGGGGCCGACGGAGATGGTGGGAGTACTTTCGCGTCTGGTGGGAGCGCTCCTTCGGGGAACGGTGGCTCCAGCAGTTCGGTTGGTGGAGGTACCGGTGGGGGCGACGTGAGCGCCGGAGGGACGAATTCCGGTGAAGGTGGCGGCCCGCCGATCATTGATGAGGATGGGGATGGGCGTCCGGATTGCGTGCCGGGCATTTACCCGACCTCTCAGGTGCCCCGCCTGAAAAATCGGGAGTACGACAACACGATTCGCGACTTGGTCGGCCTGACAGGTTTGACCGAGTCCGGCGGAGATCCTCCATCGTCGCTTCTTGCCACCGATCAAGGAGGGGAACTCTCCGATCTGGGGTGGAGTTCCTACAAAACGGTCGCCGAGATGGTGGCGGAACAAGTCATGGGCAACGAGACCATGCGGGGGGAGTTTTTGGAGTGCGATCCAGCGACCGATGGCTGCCTGGACAGCACGATCGTCGATTTTGGTCGACGAGCATTTCGCCGCCCATTGACCGACGAAGAAGTGAGTCTGTTTCAAGGTCTCAACGATCCGGCCCTCACGGAAAATGGTACACCAGAGGAAATCGCCGAGCTGATTCTCTATGGGTTCCTCGTTTCGCCCATGTTTTTGATGCGAACAGAAACTCAGGAAACGACTGATGCGGACGGCAACTATGTGCTGTCGAGCCACGAGATCGCCTCGCGCCTTTCCTACACGCTTTGGGGATCGATGCCGGACGAGGAGCTCTATCAAGCGGCCGACAGCGGGGAGTTGGCAACTAAGGAGCAGATCCTCGCTCAGGCCGAGCGGATGCTGCAGGACGACAAGGCGCGTCTCATGGTCGCCGATTTTCACAGGAAGTACCTTCATATGGAAGAGGGCTCACGGTGGGACACCTTCGTGAAAGATGAAGAGCTCTACCCTGAATTCAGCGAAGAACTGCGCGAGCCGCTCATCGGCGAGGTTGAGATGTTTTTCGAGCAGACCGTTTTTGGTGGCGGGTCTTTTCAGGACCTTCTGCTGAGCACGACGGGCTTCGTCAACGCAGAGACCGCTGCATTGTACGGAATGGATGCTTCAGGCTACGGAGCTGAGTTGAGTCAGACGGAGCTCCCGGGACGCCCAGGGTTCCTCACGCGGGTGGGTTGGCTGAGCGCCTACTCGGCGGCCTATCGGACCTCTCCCATCGTGCGTGGCGCCTTTATTACCAAGGAGATCCTGGGTGTCGATCCTGGAGCCCCGCCACCGGGTGCCTCCGAGGAGCCTTTACCGGACGATCCTGACCTCGACACCAATCGCAAGAGGGTGGAAGCACAGACCTCTGGCTCCTCGTGCGCTGGATGTCATCAGACCTACATCAATCCTCCAGGCTTCGTCTTCGAGGCGTATGACACCATTGGCAGGCCGCAAACGACGGAGAGCGACACGGGGGCTACCATCGATACGACAGCGGACGTCCTCATCGACGGCGATCCCGTGACCGTTTCCGAACCGGAATCACTCATGGAAGAGATCGCCAACTCGACAGACGCCCAATATTACTACGCGCAGAAATGGGTGGGCTATGCGTTCGACCGTACCCCCAATTCTCAGGATGCGTGCCTCGTAGAAACCCTCTCAGCCAATATTGCTGGGGGCGACTATCGAGTGCTCGATCTGATTGCTGACATAACTCAGGCGGACGCCTTCACCGTGCGTGCCGTGAATAGTGGAGTTGCACAATGAATCGCAGAATGTTTCTCAAAGGCGCTGGTGGTGCCGCAGTAGCGGTCCCGTTCCTAAGCTCTCTCCATGAGAAGAAGGCAAAGGCGCAAGCTGCTTCGGGTCCGCGGCGATCGGTGATCTACCATACGCACAACGGATGTTTGACGAATCGATGGTTCCCAACGGTGGCGAGCGGTGCTGTGACCGCCGCAGCGCTCGAAGGGACAACCTTGGCTGGCTTGGCTCCGTTTGCCGAGAAGCTTCTGTTTCCCCGGGGCCTAAAGATGTACAACTCCTATGCTGAGATTCAGACGGTGGATCCGCACGATCAGGCCATGGGGAGTAAATTGACTTGTGCAACCATCGAAGAAGACGGTGATCGCTATGCATCGGCTCACTCGATGGACCATGAGATCGCCAACCAGGTCAATCCGGGCGGTGCGAGCCCATTGGTCCTTTCGGTGGCTGGCGGAGCCGGTGGGAGCATCAAGGACATCCTGTCCTTTTCTGGTCCTTACGAGGCATTCCCGGCCCAGACGAACCCGCAGACGATCTATAACCAGCTTACTGGTGTGTTCGGTGACGGTGAGATGACCGAAGCCGACTACCGAGTGATGCGAGGAGAGAGCGTGATCGATCTCGTGAGAGGTCAGCTCGACTCGCTCCAACGTTTACCGTTGAGTCAATCGGATCAAGACAAGATGGAGGCGTGGAAGGATCTGCTGCGTAGCGCAGAGATGCCGATTGCTACGGCTGCAGGCTGTTCTCAGGAAGCGGCCAACGAGATGGATATCGAATATTTGATCTCGCAGGTCGACGAGACCGGCGGTGGAAGCAACGGCTTTGGCGGCGGTGCGGTGAGTGAGGCAGCCTACCGATATGGTGGGAGTGCGATGTTCCGTCTCATGGCGTTGTCCATGATTTGCGACACGAATCGGTCGTTTATCTTTACCTATCCTGGCTACGCAATCTATGAATTTTTGGGCCACAGTCACGACCACCACGGTCTGTCTCATAGAAATGGAAGTTTCGAAGTCGGAGGCACGTGTGTGAGCGGCGTGATCGATATGATCCATCAGATCGATATGTTTGCGGCCGAGAAGTACGTGGAGCTCGTGGAGCTTCTCGATAGCATTCCCGAAGGAGACGGGAAGTTGCTCGACAATACGGCCACGATGTGGTTGCCGGAGTTGGCGGACGGAAACGCCCACAATACAAACAACCTGCCGATTGTGATCGCTGGAAGCTTGGGAGGTTACCTCAAGCAGGGACAGTCCATCAATCTAGATGGTGGTGGGGAGATCGATACCGGCAATAGTGAAGCCAACTGCACCGATGGCAACGATGACAACTCGAACACCTTTGCCACTGCCTCCAGGCAGGGTAACGCGCCCATTAACAAGCTGCTTTTGAACATCATGAATGGCTGTGGTTGTACCGGCCCCGACGGTGGGCCGATGACGGAATGGGGCCAGTTCGATAGTACGAGCGGGGACGCGGGAATTACCGATCCCGGCGAGTTCGAGGAACTGAAGGCTTGAGTTGAGCGAGCGGCGAAAGTCGCTCGCTCAAAAACAGGCAATCGGAGCGAATGTGTCCGGCGAGCGCGTGTGAGTCATCGGAACGGGTGAAACCGATCGGCTCCGCAAGGCAAGTTGGCGACCAGTGGCTTCGAGTGCACCGCTCGCGAGCGCGTGTGCCATTTGAGAGGACTTCGCTCCCCGAGGCGCCTGAGATACGTTCTACGCCTGCAAGCTCGGAGCAATGCCGGCGAGCTCGGAACGACCTTTCTCACCGCTGGCGTCGGCACCGCGAGCTTCCGAGAGAGCCGGCTCTCCCGCGAGCCAACTTTGTGCAATGCCCTTCTGAGGGGACTCGCGCAAAAGAAGATCGAGCGCGGCGGTGAGGTCGAGCGGACGCATGTCCAGCCCGAATCTCTCGGAGAGAGCGAGCTGGAGGCCAGCACTGATCGCGTGAAATGCGCGGATTGGCTCCACGAACAGATACCCTGGCGTTTCTCTTTGCGGGGCGTCCTCTTGCTGCTGTCGATGGTGGAGCCAGTCGGCACATGCTTGAGCGTCGAGTGAGTTCATGCCGCGGCAGGAGAGGGGGCGTACCGGGTAGATGGAGCACTTGCGTTGTTCGAGAAAGGGGCAGGGGAGGTCGGGAGAGATGCGCTCGCGGGAGGTCAAGTTCTTCGTCTTTTCCCTCTGGTGGCTGACTCGGTTTCGGATGATCTCGAGCTGTTTTGTGTTTCTCGTTTTTAAAAGGTGGTCATGGATAGCTAATGCTTCTGGTGCGGTGACGCCAACGCTTTGGTGGCAACAATGATCGCACCCTGTCTCACAGGCGACCGAGCCTGGTGGAGCGCGCGAAAGAAGACCGTCGACGAGACTGGACGTGGAGTCCATGGCCTTCTTTCCTAGCGTTATCGCCGCCTTCACACTTTTCTCGTCGCGCAGAAGGGAGTACGCGGTGTTGGCGGCTGCAGCGACCATGCGATTCTGCCATGTTTCGGAGAAGACGGGCCGCTGCAGATCGAGCCGTTCGCGGCCGGAGGTCGGATCGACGGCAAGAGTGAGATGAACTCGTCCGTCGCGACCCCGCTGGGTCCGCTTCTGTTTCTTTTGCGTGCCAGCGCTTCGTTTCTTATTGCGTGCCATCACATGGGTGCGCCTTCGGAAATCCAGTCGGCGACGAAGTCGACGTAGTCCTGTGGAATGCAAGGTGTCTCCAAGCAGCCATCGGGCATGCCCCAGTCTGGATCCTCGCACTGCCGGGTCAGCGCCATGATGAGTGCGCTATTGTCCGGTGCACCGGGGTCGACCAAAGGAGCCCCATAACAATGATCAACTGTGTAGTTGAGGAGTGTTTCGCTCAATGCATCATAGGGCGAATGGTCGTCCCGTCGCGGAAAGTCTTCCCATGTGTCGATCAGGAGCAGTGGGACCTCGCCGCCGTGACAGATCGACGATTGGCACCCTGGTTCGATGACACATTCCACAACGGCCTGATAAGTGTGCGGGAGAGTCGTGGGCTCACTGCAGTTGTAAGCTGCCGCGCCTCCTCCGCCTGCGGGTGAGCCCCCGGTTCCCCCTTGAGCGGTTCCTCCAGTCGCGCCCGTACCAGCGGAAGCGCCACTCCCTGCGACGGTGCCTCCGGAAGCCAAGCCCCCGGTGCCGGGATCCTTGGTGCCCCCGGTTTCTGCGCCATCCCCAGTACTTCCTCCGGTTGCTTGGTGATTCGTGTTGACGCCGCCGGTGGTCGTGCCGCCGGTCGACATGCTGCCCTCGTTGGTCGTGCCGTCGTTGTCAGAGCAGGCGGAAAAAAGTGGCCCTAGTGGAAGAAGAAAAAAGGCAACGAACGGAAAGAAACGCATCATGGCATTGTAGTCGGCGACGGGTCGGGAAGCTCAAAATTCGCTCGATATTTCGGAGGTTCACCTGCTCGAGAGAAACTTGAGACGCTGAAACAGCCGCTCCGGCATCACTCGCACTGCGGCCATGATGGGGCCGTAGAGACGGGGGACGTAGACTTCGCCGCGCTTCCAATCGATCGCGTGGGCAATGCCTCTTGCCGCCTGCTGGCTGGTGATGAACGTGGCGTTTCGCTTGTGGCCGGCACTCATCGGCGTCATCACCGGTCCCAATTTGATCGTTGTTACGTGGATCCTGGGCCACAGGCAGGAGCGGAGTCCCTGCAGGTAGAGTCGCAGTGCTCCCTTTGCTGCGCCGTAGGTGTAGTTGCGGGGACGCCCCCGCTCCCCGGCGACGGATCCGATCACGGTGAGGTGGCCGGCGCCTTGAGCTTCGAGTCGCGGAGCCACCACGAGCAGCTGCGCAACGACGCTCGTGAAATTGACATCGATCTGTCGCTTGGCTTCGGAGAGATCTCGCTCGCTGAGAAGCTGATCACCCAGATAACCATGGGCGATCAGAACGAGATCGACATGACCAGCTTGCTCCCAGGCGGCCTGGAGCGCGAGTTGGGTCGCCGTTTCATCGGTGAAATCGACCGCTTGGGAAAAGTGGACAGATGAACCGAATTCCTCGCTGAGTCGCTCGAGCTTGATCGGGGAGCGCCCCAATAAGAAGAGGGAGAAACCTCGACGAGCGTAAATTCGAATCACGTCGGCAGCGACCGTTGACGTCGCGCCTAGGACCAACAGGTTTTGCACTTTTTCCCGGTACGATCGCAGCGGGACGAGGTCCATCGGGAGGCGCGATTGTGCCGCTCGAGCTGTGTTGCTTGTTTGGTTCGCGTCCCCGGGAGACGCGAACTAGGATCCCCCCATGTCGCGGGAGGAAGAACGTCGGATTGTCGTGACTGGTGCGAATAAAGGCATCGGTCGAGCCACCGTGGAGCGCATCCTGGCCGAGCATCCGGGGACCTTCGTTTACTTGGGGTCCAGGGACGAAGCCCGGGGCGTCGCAGCGCTGCGGGAGCTCTTGCAGATTGAGCCAGCTTGGGAAAATCGCCTCCAGGTGCTGCAAATTGATGTCAGTGATGACGATTCGGTTCAGGCGGCGTCGAAGCGTGTAAGAAAGCCTCTGTATGGCTTGGTCAACAACGCGGGCATTGGAGGCCGTGATGCGAGCTTGGAGCGAGTTGTCGAGGTCAATGCCTACGGGCCTCGCCGCGTCTGCGAGGCGTTTGCGAACCAGCTCGAGCCTCAGGGACGCGTGGTTATCGTCACGTCGGCAGCGGGCCCGAACTTCGTCAACCAGTGCAGCGCGGAGATCCAGCAATTTCTTCTCAAGGACGATCTGACCTGGGAGGAGCTCGACTCCTTCATGCAAAATTGCCTGAAGCTCGACTCTCCCGAAGAGTTCGAGGAGCACGGGTTAGGAAACAAAAATGCCTATGGACTCTCCAAGGCCTGTGCCAACGCCTACATGAGGATTTTCGCACGCCACCATCCGGAGCTCGTGGTGAGCGCCTGCACTCCTGGCTTCATCGCGACCGATCTCACCAAGGATCGCGCACTTTCTCAGGGGAAGAGCCCCGAGGAGATGGGGATGAAAACGCCCCACGAGGGTGCCACGGCGATTCTGCATTCGCTTTTCGGCGATTTAGCGGTGAGCGGCTGGTACTACGGGAGCGATGCACAGCGCAGTCCGATGCACCGATACCGCTCTCCGGGGGATCCGCCGTACTCGGGAGAGGATTGAGTTGAAGGTCACGAGAACGCCGGCACATCACCGCGAAGGGGCTCCCGGGAGATATTCTCTCCAGAAATCAGGGACATCGCACCAAGTGCTGGAAGAGGTTCCGCCGCTCGTCGCCTCACCCGCTCGCGGGTGAGTGTCGGAGGAGGCTTTCGAGGTTCGGAGATGTGCTCTAAGATGGGGGTTGTGGGGGAGATGTCATCAAAGTCAGCGAAGATGCCGTTTCAGGGATCGAGTCGTTCTGCCACGCGCCGTTTCTACGATGAGATTGGCTGGAAAGTAGAGGGAGGCAAAACGAGGGATGCCGATCTGTTTGGTGCCAAACAAGACGGTCCTCTCCAGAAGCATCTCGAAGCTCTGCACGTTGAGCGGGTCAAGCAGGCTCTTGGAGAAGCCGGACAAGAGCTTCGTCTTCTTGAATGCGGTTGCGGCGGAAACCCTGCCACGGCCTTGTTGGATCTGTGCCGCCACTACACTGGCACGGATTTTTCCAGCACTGGCCTCGAGGTTGCTGAAGAGCGGTTGGCCCAGTTGACGGTGCCGTATCAGCTGCGTCAGGCAGATGTTTGCGCACTGCCGTTCGAGGATGCCGAGTTCGACGCCGTTTATTCCGCGCACATGATCTATCATATCGACAGGCCGGAAGAGCAGGAGCGTGCTCTTGCCGAGATGATGCGCGTTTTGCGTCCTTCTGGGGTCTTGGTTCTCGTCTGTGCCAATCCTCGTCCCGCCCTTTTCCCATTCCGATTGGCCAAGCGGGTCGTTGCCGACACGCCGTGGGTGGGAGAGAGGCTCAAAAAATTACGCAAAGCCCCGCCACTTCCCTATCAGCCGATGCCTCTTTCCTGGATGAGGGAAAAGCTCGAACGACACGGGCGGGTCGAGCTTGCGACCTATTCTCTCCCCTCGACTGCGGTCAAGCAAAACGTCCATGAAGGGCAAAGCGTTGGCCGGCAGGTTTGGAAGGCAATCAAATATCTCGAGACCGAGCATCCAAAACTCAGCGCTTATCTGGGTAACTATGTGATGTTCAAGGTCACCCGACGGAGCGGTGGCGCCGAGTAGAAGATCGATCGCTGGTGGGCTTGCATCCGTCGCGAAAGCCTTTTCGCTCCGGTCCCACTCCGGATCCCTGGAGTGAGGGCGAGCCCAATGTCCTGGGCGACTCCGTCTCCGATGATCAAGTCGATCATCCTTTTGGTTATTGAGCCTCGAGTCGTCCGAGGAGTTTTCCGAATTGGAGCGTGAAAGGTACGTCGCGGGGTGAGGTAGGGTCGTCGAGGGGCATACCTTGTTTCTCCTCCGGGACGGAGGGCATGCCGCCCTGCTGGTCAGCGAGACGAGTGATCGTGGTTTCCAGCGTGAGCCGTCCTGTTTGATCGGCTGACGCACGTGACCTTTCCGCCGCAGGTTGAGATACGCTGCCACGGGGCCCGCAATCCGTGTTTCCGGAGCCCGCAACAGTTCTTCTTTTTACAGTAATATTGGATTATCGGGATGCTTTCGCGCCGGGTCACCCGAGACCCAGTGCGCTGGCACAGCCTTTCTGAAGCTCTGCCAGCTCAGTGCTCGACTGGAGCCCGGGGGCTGCCACCTTTGGACGGTGTCCAGGACACGAAGGTCACCATGAACGAAGGATCCAATCGATCGACAGGTAGTGGCTGTGACGAGCAGCCCGTGCAGCGCGAGGAACCCGCCCGCGCCAAGATTTTGCGTCTTGTTCCCGCCGACGGACGAAACCAACGGTTCGTCGAGATGCTCGAGGAGTGGCTCGAAGCCGCGCGCGCAGGTCGGCTCACGAGCTTGGTGATCGCGGGGATCGTCGAAGGCGACGTGGAAACGCAATTCGAAGGGAACTATCTCGAAGCGATTGCCGAACTCGAGCTCGCCAAGATCCACATCCTGGAGAGCATGTCGGAAGACGAGTGATCTTGGGTCGTCTGAATCATCCAGAGGCAATGCACTGCTGGAAGAGTGAGTGCCCGAAGTCGAAGATGCGTACCTTGAGCCAGACGGTGGCGCTGACTTGCCTTCTTCTTGGCTCTCCTGGTTTTGCTCATGCCCAAGCTGCAGGGGAAACCGAGCGATCTGCCGAAGCACTTTCCTCACCCACGGACAAGGAACCGGCCTCCGCTCTGCAATCCGCAGAGGAGGGGCACGTACAGGTTGCAGAAAGCGCGGCCGTTCCGGGCTCCACCGTCGACGCGGACGCAAGCCGCGAACCGCGTGTCGAGGAAGAGGCTGCGGCCCCAGGGGAGCTAGAAGGAATGGTCCTCGTTGACGAGCAAGGACGAGCCAGTTTGCGAGTCGGGTTCATGGCTCAGCTTCGCGGCGTGCTTCGCGGAGGCCAAAACCTGGAGACGCAGGGGGGGCCCGCGTTTCGTGTTGCGAGGACTTACCTATCTGGACATGTCTGGGATCCAAGGCTTCGCTGGTTCTTTCAAGCGGAGTTTGCGCCGACAGGAGGACAACCAGCCGCACGTTTGATTGACGTTGAAGTCGACTATGAGCTGGCAGAGGCTTTCTCTCTTCGGTTGGGGCAATTCCGCACTCCTACGGGGAGGCAGTGGATGGCTCCGTTGTTCTCCCTCCAATTTGCTGATCGAAACATG
>CAYTRQ010000047.1:0-4048 GCA_964440025.1 uncultured Polyangiaceae bacterium
AGACCGATCACACAGCGACGGTCACCTTCGAGTTTCCCGGTGATTTCACGCCCAGTGATTCCTGGTACACCGAAACCTGGCATAGCGCGTTCTGGGGCGATGCGGATGTGCTCGACAACGACAACATCCTCGTGACCGCACCCATGCGAGGAGAAGACACGCAAACGCGCATTTTCGAGGTTTCCCGAGAAGGAGAAGTGGTCTGGGCGATGAGGTGGCCCGATAACAACGGCTCCTACCGGGCGGCGCGCTTCCCTGCCGTTGCCCAACGGATCGAATGAGTGGTTGAGCTGACGGGGAGGCGTACTGATTGAGTAGAGAGTGGGGCGGACCCAGCCAGCAGGGGGTGGGTTTCGCCCGACCGGCGGGGATGGCCGGCGAGAGACGCACCGAAGATTCGACGATGTTGGAGCTCAATAGAGCTCGACATCGTCGATATAGAAATCCGCCTCGGTGCCGTATTCCGGATCCATTTGAAAATGGAGGGCGTAGACGCTGGAGAGGTCCAAGGGGGCATCTCGAGGCTCGGAGAGGACGTTGCCGTCGATGAACTGATCCAGATCGAGCCGGATCTCCTGCCATTCGCCGGTCAGGCCAAAAGGCTGGACGGAGCGCATGTGTTTATCGCAATCGCCGTAGTCTGCGCCTCCCTCGCAGGCGGAATCACCCTCGCAACAGACGGGGCGGTGCGAGGCGGCGTCGGCTATCGCTACCCGCAGATTCGTCTCGACGTTTTCCGTCCGTGCCCTGAATGAGACACCTATGAAGCCACTGATGTCGGTGGCGCCGCCACTTCTCAGGGTGGGGGAGACGCCGAGTCCCCAGCTGTCGAGGCCTGTCGCCAAAACGTGCATGGCGTGATTGTCCGCGGCTTCCGGACCCGCCTGCACCATTGGGCCGACGGACGTCTCGGCCCACATCGCGCCGGACTGGGCGTAGCGTCCCCAGGCACCGTAAAACGGCAGGTTGCTGTAGTTCGCTAATCCCTCGTGCTCCAAGTCGTCGATGAGGCAGGGCGCCGTCGCTGCCGAGCAGTCAGAGGCTCCCCCGGAGCCGCCGGCGCCTGCCGCACCGCCCATGCCGCCGGTTTCCCCTCCGCCGCCTGCGGGAGCGCCACCACCTGCAGGCGCTCCCCCGCCGCCGGCAGGTGCGCCACCACCGCCCGAGTTGCTACCAGTGCCGTCTGCGCCGCCACCGCTGGAGCCCCCACCGTCCCCAGAATCACCTCCAGAGTTCATTCCGCCGGAGGGAGGCTGTCCGCCATTTCCAGCAACGGCGCCACTGCCGTCCGTTTGCCCGCCGGTGCCACCGACGGTCCCACCCTCGAAGTCGAGACCGTCATGATAAATGTTGCATGCAGGAGCGAGTGCAACCGCAAGAGCAACAGCCGACAAGCGCCAAGAAACCACGGATTCAGAATAGCCGTTGGAACCCCTGTGACAATTGCTCCTTGCGGCACCGGAAGTTTGACTAGTGAAACAAGTGCGCGTCAAACTTACCTAGTCGTACATTGGGGACCGTTGGTCAAGTGGGGCACTCGACCCGGGAGCGTCCCGGAGCTGGCGATCGGGAGGCTTTCCTCCGCCTGTTGCTCCCTGCTTCATCGATTGCTGGCTCCGATCGGCTGCGTCCTGGCGATCGGGAGGCTCTCATTCACCCGTTGCTCCCCCTGCACCACCCATGCCAGTGCATTCCATTTCCTCTGCGGGGGCAGGGGGCTCGTCCGAGTAGAATGCCAGCTCGTCAATCCAATAGTCATAGGTCCTGTTGGGCTCGACGAGAAAAGTAATGCTTGAGATCTGATCGAGGTCGAGCTCTCCGGCTTCGATGCCCCAGTCGGGCTGCTTGAAATCCTCGAACGGCAAGGAGATACGCTGCCAGCAGGGTTGCGGCTCCACTGGGACGAAGTGAGAACTCCAACAGGGGGCTTTTGTTGGATCGCAGCTTCCGCCGAGATCTTGAGGGACGATGTCTGATTCCATCACTTGGACTAACAGATTGCCTGGAGAGGACGACTCTTCGTTCTGTGTTTTGATGCTTTCCGAGCGTGCCACATTGAATCATCCTGCTTTTCGAGCGAATCAGGCTCTGAAACGAGAATGATTCCGGCGAGCGTGGCTTTGCGCGAGCGTGACTCTTGGAAGGAGTATTTCTTCGGAGCGAGTGTAACTCCGTTGTTCTTCTCGCGGTGAGGTGCTTAGTTCTTCTCACTTAACCCCAATCCGACAATTTGAGCCGTCGATCTGAGTGCAAAAAAAACTGGAAATCGCCCTTTTGTTCGTGTTTGTCTTCTTGTCGGAAAACACAAAAACAAACCACGAAAGGCAACTATCCAGTGCGGATAGGAAAGCGGGGATTTCGGGCTCGGGTCAAGACAAAGATGCATATCGAATTCGGCGACGAGAAAATGACATCGTACGCCGGTCTGGAGCTATTTCGGGCGTTTTTGGCGAAGTGCGGGGTGCTGCGTGCGTTGTCGGAAGGCGAGCGTCGGCTGGCACTGGGGGGAGATTTCGGATTTCGCCGCGCCGTTTTGGTGATCGTCGGCATGCTGTTGGTCGGGGCCGAGCGCCTGCGTCACGTCGAGTTCTTGCGCGACGACCCGATGTGGCTTCGATTCGCCGGGCTCAGTCGGGCTCCCACCGAGAGAACGCTGTCTCGGACACTCAAGAAGATGACCTCGCGAACTTGGCCGGAACTCGACCGACTTCTTCTGTCGACCATTGAGTGCGATGAGGAGGTCATGAATCTCCGGCGCTGGACTCTCGACAACGACGGCTCAGTGCTGAGCACGGGTTTGCAGGTCGAACGTGCCGCTCGTGGATTCAATCCGCATCACCGCAAGAACCCAAGCTACTATCCGATCTTGGCCACGCTAGCGCAGAGCGGACACGTGCTGCGTCACATGAATCGGCGGGGGAACATCCATGACTCGCACCGCAGCGACGAGTTTCTTCGCGACGGTGTTCGGGCGGTGCGCGACCAGCTCGGATTTCAGGGAGTGTTGGAGCTACGCGCTGATTGCGCCTTTTTTCGCCGGCCATTTTTGGCTGCAGCTGATTCGCAGGGGCTCGAATACGCCATCAAAGTGCCCATGTGGCGGTGGCTGAACATCCGCGGCATCGTTTCTCGCAAGCAGCCGCAAGACTGGCAATGGGTCGACCGCGACAACCAAGTCCAGGGACTCGAAGCCGAGCTCGACATTCCCAAATGGAAGCGCACCGAACGGATCGTCATTTACCGCAAGCGTGTGAATCACAGACCGGTCAAGGGCACGCAACTGGAGCTCTTCAACCCCGACGACGGACAGTGGGAGTATTCCGTGGTGGCCACGAACAAGTCGCTCGGTGCCACGGCATTGTGGCACTTTCACAACGGTCGTGGAGTCCAGGAAAAGACCATCGGTGAGCTCAAGAGCGGCTTGGCCTTCGCCACGATCCCCACAGATCGCTACAGTGCGAATACTGCCTGGCAAAAACTGAATTTGCTCACGCACAACATCATCACTAGTGCCTCGGCAACTCACGTTTCGAGCGGTTTCGAAGCCGACCTCACCCACTTCTGGGAGTGCTTCGAAACCGCGCTCGGGTACGTCTTTGCCTCGGCCTTTTTGCTGGTTTTTGTGCTGCGACCGACCGGAGGAAGATGAATGATTTCGAGAGAAAAGTGGTCTCCCTACCGACCACTTTTATGTGGTCGCAGCACTAGCTTCCAGATCGAAACGGGAGCAGCCGCCGAGAAGCGCTCGCTCAAGCGAACTACGTACTTCCTGCTCAAGAGCATCAACACGATCCGCTTCGAGTGGCTCGCCAGGGCCGGACGCCTGGTCCGATGGCTCGCCAGGGCCGGACGCCTGGTCCGACCCGGCGATCGCCCCGTCTTGCGAATGGTCGACAACGCATCGACACGAAAATCAGTCCGTCAAATCGAGCAAAGGCTCCAGCTCGCAGCCTGATTTATTGTCGGATTGGGGTTAGTTCTTCTCACTTAAGTGATAGGAGTTCACGAAAACGACTTGCTGGTTCGCACCGAGCTCCCCGCTGCCCGT
>CAYTRQ010000047.1:4148-21181 GCA_964440025.1 uncultured Polyangiaceae bacterium
CGATGTCCTTGCTGCCCGTCGATGTCCTTGCTGCCCGTCGATGTCCTTGCTGCCCGTCGATGTCCTTGCTGCCCCTTGTGGAGGGTGACTCTTGCGCTATGAGGAGAGAGGTGTGCGCGCGTGATCCGCAGTCTCGCCGTCGCTTTGAGGCCGGGGGAGCCTTGAGGGGCCGTATTTTCCGATGTTTCACCAGAGGGCGTTCGTCGGTTTGGCTTGTGGCAGCAAGCCTGATTGCTTGCAGTGGTCAATCCAGTTGCATGGCTGGATGTGCCTCCCGATCGACTTCGCCGCAACAACCGGAGCAAGAAGAACGTGCCGTTTTTCCAGATCCTGCCCTTCCGGGCCTGGGCAAGGGGAGCCAGAAATTGAACCAGAAGCTTCGCGAAGCACTCGAGAAGAAAGGGGCTGACTATCAACCCCGTACCCATCATCTCGAGGGAGACGGATCACCGACTTATACAAATCGGCTGATTTTGGAGACGAGCCCCTATCTGCTCCAGCACGCTCACAACCCGGTCAATTGGTTTTCCTGGGGAGAGGAGGCATTGGCTCGAGCGCAGGAGGAGGACAAGCCGATCCTGCTTTCCGTAGGATATTCAACGTGCCACTGGTGCCATGTGATGGAACGCGAATCGTTCGAGGATGAAGAGATTGCTCGCTACATCAACGAGCACTTCATCCCCATCAAGGTGGATCGCGAGGAACGCCCGGACATCGATTCGATTTACATGGATGCAGTGCGCCTGCTCTCGGGTCGCGGTGGGTGGCCTATGACGGTCTTGCTCACGCCGGATCGCGAACCGTTTTTCGGGGGAACCTACTTTCCTGCACGCGACGGGGACCGAGGTGCTCGCAAAGGTTTCCTGACCATTCTGCGCGAAATGTACGATCAGTACATGAAGGATCGCGATGGGGTTATCGCGCGGGCGCAGCGGCTGAGTCGCAAATTGCGCCATGCGGCAGACAGAGCACGACCGGCTGGTGTGCCGAGTCACCGACCGATTGAGCTCGCGGTCGAGCTTTTGGAAGAATCCTTCGATCCCGCCTGGGGTGGTTTTGGTCGAGCGCCGAAATTTCCCAAGCCGGCGACCCTCGAGCTACTTCTCCGTTTTTATCGACGCACTGGGGATGAAGAGGCGCTCGAGGCTGTTGTGACCACTTTGCAGAAGATGGCGCGCGGGGGCATCTACGATCAGATCGGAGGTGGATTTCATCGTTACTCCACCGATCGCCGCTGGTTGGTGCCACATTTCGAAAAGATGCTTTATGATAATGCTCAACTCGTACCTATCTACCTGGCCGCCTATCAACTGACGGAGCGGGAAGAGTTCGCGCGGATTTCTCAGGAGACGTTGGACTACCTGCTGCGCGACATGAGGGCTGCTTCCGGTGGCTTTTTCTCTGCGACGGATGCAGACAGTCTTACCCCCGACGGACATCGCGAAGAGGGCTACTATTTTACCTGGACTCCGAATGAGCTCGCTGCAGCACTCAAACCAAAGTTGCTCAAGACCGCGAAAGAATATTATAATGTGAGTCCCGGGGGAAATTTCGAGGGGCGCAGCATTCTGTATCGTCCCCGGGACGATCGAGCGGTGGCCGAGACGTTGGGGATTTCCCTGGCCGAGCTCCAGGAGCGCCTCACCGAGATCAAGAAGCGCCTGCGCCCAGCGCGCGATCAGCGGTTGGCGCCATTGCGCGATGAAAAGATCTTGACCTCGTGGAATGGACTCATGATCAGTGCCATGGCTCGCGGTGGCTTCGTCCTCAATCAGAAGGACTACATTGCCGCTGCAGAGGCAGCTGCCGAGTTTTTGCTCGACAACTCCATGGAGAACAATCGCTTACTACGGAGTTTCAAGGACGGCTCGGCTCGGCATCCTGGCTTTCTCGACGATTACGCTTTCTTGATCGCTGGGTTATTGGATCTCTATGAGGCTACCTCGCAGCCGCGTTGGCTTCGGCAAGCGATTGAGCTGCAACGGGTGCAGGACGAGCTTTTCTGGGACCAGCAGGATGGGGGGGGCTATTTCTTGACCAGCTCCGAGCACAAGGAGCTGATCGCCCGTCAGAAACCAGATCACGATGGGGCCGAGCCATCGGGGAACTCCGTAGCGACCCAGAACTTGCAGCGCCTCTTCGATATCACTCATCAGGAGAGCTATCGGCAGCGGAGCGAGGCGATCTTCTCGGCGTTCAGCTCCATCTTGCGCACTGCGCCCACTAGCTTGACCAAGATGCTGAGCGCACTCGAACATTCATTGAACGAGCCGCTGGAGGTGTTCATTGTCGCTCCAGAGCCAGGGGTGAGTTTTGAGCCACTGGCTCGGGTGGTGCGGGAAATGCATCTTCCTTATCGAGTCCTCACTTTCACTGTACAGGGAGAGCCGCTCGAACGGCGCGCCCGGCTGGTTGCAGGTCTGGAAGGGAAGCGCGCCCTTTCGGGAAAACTCACGGCCTATGTCTGCAAGCGAGGCGTCTGCAAACAACCAGCATACGACGCGAAAACGTTGGCAGAGCAACTGAGGGACGCGGCCCAACTCGTTGGGTTTCGGCGCTAAAAGGCGTTTCGT
Organism: uncultured Polyangiaceae bacterium; assembly: GCA_964440025.1. Lineage (GTDB taxonomy): Bacteria > Myxococcota_A > Polyangia > Polyangiales > Polyangiaceae > NIC37A-2. The sequence goes on from CAYTRQ010000047.1 coordinate 6,722, forward strand.
CGCTCGGTATGACTTGTCTTCGCGAGGGATGAACGCCGGAGGGCCCCATCTCACAGGCCTGGCCCGGGGAATTGGGCCCGGCCCTGAGCCTCACAGGACTGGCGTAGAAGATTTTCCTGGCTGTTTTTTCTTTCTAGCGAGCCGCGAAGTCGGTAAAGTGCCAGCGGACCGGCCTTTCTTTCTTTTTGACCATTGGGGGTCACGCTTGTCATCCAGAGAATCCAGGTTGAAAATGCGCGAATCTGAGGACATGTCGAGCGGGCAACTGCCTGGAGACGATAGTGCAGAGTCTGACGGGGCATGGCAATCGGACGTGGCTCCCCGCGAGCCACGCTTTGTGCAGGGAGGGGAAACCGTGGCTGTTGCCGACGCAGCGGTCCCCAAGGCTACCGCTCCCTCCCCGCGAGAGCTACCGGGGGAGCCTCGCGAGCGCCGCTTTGCTCAGGGAGGGGAAACCGTGGCTGTTGCCGATGCGGCGCTCCCAGCGGCTGCTCCCGGTGGCGTCCGCGGTGGAGGAACCGTCGCTGCATCGTCGACGTTTCACGCCAAAGGGGAGGGGCGAGACAGGACGGCCGAGCTCGATCTCACGAGCGTGCCGGTTTCTTCGCGCTCGGATTTGAAGAGCAGCCGTGCCGACCTCCCCACGGAGAAGGTGCCAGAACGGATAGGTCAGTATGAGCTCATCCGAGAGTTGGGGCGCGGTGGTATGGGAGTCGTGTACTTGGCTCGCGACAGTCGCTTGGGGCGTCGCGTCGCGGTCAAGTTGCTGCAGACCGATCATCATGAGCTAACAGAGCGCTTTATCGTCGAGGCCCGGGCTACGGCCCAATGTAGTCACGAAAACATCGTCGTCATCCACGAAGTCGGTGAGCATCAGGGTACTCCATTTATGGTGCTCGAGTACCTCAAGGGTCAGACTCTGGCGGAGATCTTCGAACGCACTGGCGCCATGCAATGGACGCGCGCGGCGGATGTGATGGTCGCAGTCGTGCGTGCCCTCGCCAAGGCGCACAGCGTGGGCATCGTCCACAGGGACCTCAAACCGGAAAACATTTTTCTTACCGAATCGGGCACAGTGAAGGTTCTCGATTTCGGTATTGCCAAGGTGCTGCGGGAAGAAGCTCCTCTCAGGGAGAGGGCTGCTGAGATGGTAGCGCCTAAGGATGGGCGCACCGGTATCGTCGGTACTTTGGCTTACATGGCGCCCGAACAGTGGCAAGCTGGCGAGCGGGTCGATCACCGCGCGGACATCTGGGCCGTGGGGCTTATCTTGTTCGAGATGCTCGCGGGCAAGCATCCCTTGCTCGATCATCTGGATCATCTGCAGCAGCAGGTGACCCGACCCGATTGGCCGATGCCGAGCTTGCGAGCCGAAAAGCCTGACGTCGTGCCTGAACTGGCCGAGGTCGTGGAAAGATGTCTGCAGAAGTCCCCGGATGCGCGGTTTTCTCATGCTGAAGAGCTCCTCAAAGCGCTCGAGCCATTCCTTCCTGGCCGGTTTCGAGCTTGGGGCAACTTCGATAAGGGCCCCTACACCGGGCTCCGCGCGTTTCAGGAGGAAGATGCAGCCTGCTTCTTTGGGCGGAGCGCCGAGATTTCAGCGCTGGTGACCCGTATCTTTGACTATCCGATGATTGCCGTCGTTGGTCCGTCGGGGATTGGGAAGTCGTCGTTCGTTCGTGCCGGTGTCGTGCCGGCGCTTCGCAGTTTTGGCACGGCTTGGCGCATCTTGGTGGTCCGACCCGGTCGCCAGCCCCTCGTGTCTCTCGCGACCATGCTTCATCAATTGAGAGGGGTCGATCCGTCGATCGACGCCGAGCTGACGGACGCGACGAACCTAGGCATTCGACTCAGGATGGAGCCAGGGTATCTCGGCAACGTTTTGCGAACTGTCGCCCGGAGGACCGGTGAGCGCTGTATGATGTTCGTGGATCAGTTTGAAGAGCTCTACACGCTCTGCGAGGATCCCGAGCAGCGTCGCTGCTTCACCAATTGTCTTACAGGGGCTGCGGACGATGCTACGGCCCCCGTCCGCTTGGTGATGTCCGTGCGCTCGGACTTCCTGGGAAGGGTTGGGGAAGACGCCCATTTCATGGCGGAAGTCTCACAAGGCTTGTTCTTTTTGGGACCGCCGGGCCCGGAAGGGTTGCGGGAGGCTCTGGTTCAGCCGGCGGAAATGATGGGATATCGCTTCGAGACGACTGAGATGGTCGATGAGATGATTGGCCATCTGAGGTCGACACCGGGCGCTTTACCCCTTCTACAGTTTACCGCTTTCCAACTCTGGGAACGGCGGGATGCGGGGCTTCGGCTCTTGACCAAGCGGAGCTATGACGAGCTGGGGGGGATTTCCGGAGCGTTGGCGAGTCACGCTGATCAGGTCATCCAGAAGCAGTCTCCGGATGCTCGAGCGCTGTGCCGTGCGTTGTTTTTGCAGCTCGTGACCCCGGAGAAAACTCGAGCGGTGCGAGAGCTCCAAGAGCTTGAAGAGATCGTTGGCAGCCCAGAAACGCTCCGTCCTCTCTTGGATGACTTGGTCCAATCACGTTTGCTCGTGCTGAGCACGGGCGGGGGCGGGGGCGGAGCCACCGTGGAGCTCATTCATGAGTCGCTCATCGAAGCTTGGTTGACGCTACGTCGTTGGCTCGAGGAAAGCCACGAAGACAGCATGTTCCTCGAACAACTGCGTGCTGCTGCTCGGCAGTGGCAGACGAAAAATCGGGATGCGGGCCTTCTATGGACCGGAGAGATGGCCGAGGAGCTTGGTCGGTTTCGGAGGCGATACAAAGGGGAGCTTTCGGAAACGGTGCGCGCTTTCGTCGAGGCGGTCTACGCGCATACGCTTCGGCGGGCACGTATCAAGCGCTTCTTGGCGGTTTCTGGTGTCGGTGTGCTGCTCGCGCTTCTGGCCGCCGCTGCGGTTGCGCTCGTCGTGATTCGTCGAGCGCAGAAAGAGGCAGAGCACAATGAACTCGTCGCGCGCCAAGCTCAAGAACAAGCTCAAGCACGGCTCTTGGCACTGCAAGAAAAGGAAAAGGCGAGACAGCGGGAGGCTTCCAAGCGTCAAAAGGCCGAAAAGCAGGTGGCCCGGGCGAACACGACCATCGAGCTGACGAACGAAGAGCTGGCGCAGAAGAACAGAGCTTTACTCGAAGCTCTGAGGAAAGCTGAGGCTCAAAGGCGAGCCGCTGAGGATGCTCAACACCTAGCGGAGAAAAACGAGGCTCAAGCCCGACAGGCCGAAGAGCGCACACGCCAACTCCTGCGTGCCGAGAAAAAGAGGGTGAAACGCCTGAGTGAGCGATTGGGCAGTTCTGTTGTGGAGCAGTTGAAGTGATCTTGCAAGTCGACCGGCTCCGACCGTCCTAACGTTTCTTCTTGTCATCAGAGGATGGAGGTGAATCTCTTCTCGGTTTTGGAGCCTCAAAAGGTCTCTGCTCAGCGCTGCGCGAAGGGTGTCGTTCTGTGGAATCCGACGAGGGATCACGCGAAATGCGGCTTCTCGAGGTTCCAGGTGAGGGGGTTGTCGAGGACGAGATCCGCGACCTCGGCGTGCGTGTAAAATGCCTTACACTGCTGGGTGGGCCGGGTGCCAGATGTTCGCCGCTGCTGCCAGGAGCCATCGTTTCACGATCTTCTCGAATGCAGTGCGCTTGAAGTCCCGCCTCGTGGAGACGCCTCACAGAGGAGCGCAGTTCTTCAGGGGCCAGAGCACGGACCTGACCGCCGAAGCTGGCGACCCAGGCGGCAATTTCGGACAGCCCCTCGGCTGTCATCCGAACGTCGACGCTGCCGTCTGCCCACTGAGAGACCGTTTGGCTGTTGTGCCCCCTCCGCTCGTGAGCAAGGTGCGCGACGTCCGCGTGAAAACGAAGGAGTACTTCATGAGCTGCACCGTGAAACGCTCCGAAACTACCACCGACGTACTGTGTTGGATCGAAGTCAGAGCGCCTTTCAAAGGTGTCGTCCAAAAGTTCAGCGCTGCGAATGCGCTGAAGGGCGAATGTGCGGAAAGCGCGGGCTTCTTGACAGTAGGCAACCAAATAGGCGTCGTCACCCTCGCAGTTGAGAAGGTGCGGCTCGACAATGCGGCATTGAGTCGGTTTGTCTGGTGCCGCATATTCTATGCACAAGAGCTGTTCCACCACGAGCGCCTCTTGTAGTGCGTCGAGCGCCTGTGGAGTGAGCTGAAGCGCCGGTGCACGGGTCGTTGCGGCGATTGTCGAACGCACGGCATCGATCCAGGCGCGACCCTTCCAACTGAGGCGAGAGCGCAACGATTCTCGCAAGGTCGAAAGATCTTTTTGGATTGCCGAGCCTTGGAGGGGGGAGAGGAAATCTTCCGCCAAGAGGAGGGAGAGGATTTGAGACGGCGGCAATGTCTCCGACGCCAAAGCGCGTCCCGAGACGACGAAGCGTGATCCATGACGCTCGATGGGGAATCCAGCAGTTTCCAGATGGTCAAGATCTCGATAGACGGTGCGTTGCGAGCTGTTGAGCCTCAGCTGCTCGAGCAATTGTTCCACTGTGAGGCCGAGGTGAGCGCTTTCGAGGGCGCGAAGGATATCGAGAAGTCTCGTTACCTGACGGCCCCGATCTGTTGGCTGAAGAATGGAGCGCCGCCGGACGCCACGCAGATTGGTCCCGTTTTCGGCGCGCTCCCAGCGCTCCCGAGCATCCGATGCGCGAGATTCCGCTGTCGTCCAAACGTTGGCCTTCCTCTCCTTCACCATCCCGTCGATCGAGCAGATTCTTCCACGATCACAATTGCGTCAATAGCCCGGGTGAACTTCGGCTGACGAGTCAGAGCTGAACGAGTGGTCAGCTTCACCATTGCACGAGAATCGTGGCCGTTTTGCGCGGTCACCCCGTCCGTGGAAAGGCGGGAGAAAGCGGTGCCCGGGTGTGTCGGGGGGGGGGGACGTGTCTTCCTCCGAAGGAGTGCAGGTTCAGTTGAACTCAGAGAGCTTGCCGTGTTTCGTGGTCCGAGGAGTGCAAGTTTAGCTTGGCAATGACCCCCACAACGATGCGGTCGCAGCGCTCTCCCGCGAACGCGTAGGCGTCGGTCAGGTCTGCCATGGCCCTGTTCCCGAGCCACTTGCGCAGTTGAGCGCGTGCCCGATGGAGGCGAACCCGGACCGTGCCTTCCTCGAGCTCCAAGCAATCGGCGGCTTCAGCACTGCTCATTCCTTCTACATCGCGCAAGATGAGCACCGTTCGCAGATTGGTAGGGAGAGAATCGATGGCCTGTTCGAGGAGCTGCCGAAGCTGTGTGTGGGCCAGATTGTCTTCGGGGGAGGGGGCATCTCTTGGGGCAGACACTCTTGTTGCCCAGGACTCCGTTGCGGAAAATGGTGGGCTTTGGAGCTTTTGGCTGCGCTTTTGTTGCCGAAGACGATCCAGAGCGCCATTGGCGGTGATGCGCGCGAGCCAACCACTGAGCGGCGCGGCTCCAGAATACTGATGAAGTCGGGTGAACGCGGAGACGTAGGCGCTCTGGACGACGTCTTCCGCTTCAGCGTCGTCATGTACGATGGAGCGTGCGATCCGAAACAGGCGCTGATTGTGGTCCCTCATGACCCGCTCGAACTCTTGGCGCGACGGACGGGGCGGGGGCTCCGATCGGGGAGGAATGGGGTGGTCGCGGTGCAATGGATGGGCGTCGCTCATGGCAAAATTCATTCTTGGGCCCCGGCCGCGTTGTTGCGCGGAGCGACTCACAACTCTTCCTCGCCAGTGCTGGGCGCGCAAGCACTGATTGACATCAATTTTTCCGTGGCAGTTTGACTCACTGCGAGGCGACGAGGCGCCACCATGAATTTTTCGTAACGGAGACAAGCTGCAGTTCGTCTGCAGCCCCGAGGAGGATCATTTTCCAATGGAGAAAAAAGAATTGAAGAACGAAGTGCGGAACGAAACTCGGTCGGATCCACAAAGGCTGCTTACCAAACAAGCTACCGCGGTGGAGCCGCGCACCATTGATCCGTATTCCACTCTCAGTGATAGGTGCCTCGGAAAGAAGTTCTCTCCGATCAAGCACTGGATTCCCTGTTCTCTCTTGGCCCTGTCGTTGGGCCTTGGGTTGCCTGCCTGCAGTGACGACCAAGAGACAGACGGAATGACCGGCGGCACAGGCGGTGAGGGAACCGGCGGCACCGAGTCTGGTGGCATCGGTGGAACGCAGGCCGGGGGAACCGGGGGTGGTGACACGGGAGGTGGAGGTGGCACCGGCGGAACTGGTACCGGTGGTGACGCGACCGGTGGTCTTGGAGGTGACGCGGGGGCGTCGGGAATGCTCACGTTTGAAGAGCAGGTTGCCGAAGGAAGCATGCTCTACGCGGAAAACTGTGCAGATTGTCATGGCGACAGTGGCCAAGGAACCTCGCAGGCGCCACCCTTGGTGGGGGCTGATGCTCTGCCGCTTGAGCCGCCGGCCAACCGGAATGTGCGCGAGGCCGACTTCGTCACGGCGGCCGAGGTCTTTGCATTTGCGAGTGAGAACATGCCCGCAGGCGATCCGAGTTCGGTCTCCGACGAGGATAAGGTGCTGATCTTGGCCTTTGCTCTCTCGGCGAACGGTGTGGAGCTCGACATGCCTCTGACTCCGGCCAATGCGGGTGATATCATTATCAATGAGCAGTGAAGCAGGATTCGATGGCAAGGGGATACGGCCTGAGGTCCTATCCCCTGAATCACTGTCAGGCGTCTTTTAGCGCATTTTCTCGACGGAAAGCGCGCGAAATCGAGAAAAAGAAGGCCAAGAACAGAAGTGGGGCTGCCGAAGGCCCTTCGAAGCCTCACTTCATGAGTGTTATGCAAGGCGCAGTTGGAGCCATGTCATGGAGTCGCCCCATATTCAGCGCTGCTTTGCACGGTCCGATGGTTTTCGGCGCTTCTTGGCAATTTGCCGACGAACGGCCCTGGCCAACATGGCGAAGCGAAACGGCTTTTCGAGAGCGTCAGCAAAGCCGTGCTGTTCGTGGGCTCCCATGACTGGATCGTCGGCGTATCCGCTGCAGGCAATGGCGCAGACAGTGGGATCGATCTCCATGAGCTTTCGTAGGGTCTCTACCCCGCCGATGCCGCCGCGGATCGTTAGATCGAGGAGCACGACGTCGAAGGGTGTGCCGTTCTTGGTAGCTTCCCGATAGAGTTTGATTGCCTCTTCGCCGTGGGCTGCGCATTGCGACTCACATTGGAGGGCCACCAAACAGTCCATAAGAAGCTCTCGCAGTCTTGGCTCATCGTCCATGACCAAGACCCTTCCGTGAGCTGCGTACTCTTGCGATTCCGGTGGAGATTCTTCGATCACCGAGCTGGGCTCAGCACGAAGATAGACGAGGAACCTCATCCCTTTGGGGGGTTGACGTTCAGCGCGCAGGACTCCCGCGTGGCGCTGAATGATCGAAAAGGCGCTTGCCAGCCCGAGACCGTGGTGCCCGTCTTGGACCGAGTAGTAGGGATCGAAGATCAGGCTCAGGTTGGCTGGCGCGTTGCCTTCGTATTGGACGGCGATCTCAATATAGTCTCCGGGGCCAGGAGGGAGTACTCGATCATCGAAGTGGACGTTGCGGCCACGAACGGTGATGTGACCACTGTCATTCATGGCGTTGCGTGCGCCGAGGGCTATGTTGCTGAGCGCTTGGCTGATTTGACCCACGTCGAGCCGGGAGGGCCAAAGAGGTCGTTCCAATGAAACATCGCAGCCGGTTCCACCGCCTCGTAACCCCAGCTCCACCGCCTCTTGGATGACATTCTCTGGGTTGCACAACTCACAGACCGGCGCACCGCCACGCGCAAAGGTCAGCAGCTGCCGGGTGAGACCTGCTGCGCGGTCGCAGGTTTCCTCGATATTCTGAAGACAGGACCGAACCTGGCTTTTGGCGGGGAGCTGGCGGAGCGCCAGCGAGCTGCTTGTCAGGACGACTCCCAACATATTGTTGAAATCGTGTGCAATTCCTCCAGCTAGGTGCCCGAGGCTTTCGAGTCGTTGGTGGTTCTGAAGCTCCATTTCCATGCGGCGCTGGCTCGTGACGTCGCGGAGGACCAGAACCGTTCCACCCTCACTTCCCTGGCAGTTTTTGATGGGCGACAGCCTATCGTCGACCAGATGTTCCTTTCCGTCGGGTGTAAGGATGAGGGAATCACCGGTGCTGTTGGAGGGTGGTCGGGGGGTCCGCGTTTTCGGGTCGAGCAAGGTAACGACCTGCTCGAGGGGCAGCCCTTTTGCTGCTTCCTGAGACCAGCCGCACATTTCCTCTGCGGCCTGGTTGAGCAGCGAAATGCGAAACCTTTCGTCGGTGGCAATCATTGCGTCACTAGTACTATTGACAATGGCCACGTGACGCTCGCGCTCCGCGGCGGCATCTCGGTTGAGCTCCAACCTTCGTTGGTCGGGAAAGGCGGAGTGGCGCAGCCCACCGTCGCGGAAGGTCCACCGTTGTGCTTTCTGGCAAGCCGCAGCTTGAGAAGCTTTGAGCTGCGAGAGAGAGGCGGCTTGACGATGAATCTGACAATAGGAGGAGATTTTGGAGTGGAGAACCGGCCTCACGAGAGGCGAGAAGAGAAAGTCCACATTCCCCAGCTCGGAGAAACGGGTGAGTCTCTCCGGCTCGTCCCTCTCGGTGATAAAGAGGAGAGGGGTGCGGTTCAGAAGCGCGCTTGTTCGAAGCTGCCTGGCCTTGAGCAGCGGATTCTGTTCTGGGTCTGTCGCGTCGATGATGATGAGGCCGATCCCAGAGGACTCGGCGAGCCTCAGAATATCTTCGATGGAGTCGAGTATGAGGAGTCGGGAATCCAACTCCTGGGCGACATCTCCAACAACAGTGATGTTTTGGTTATGAAAATCAGTCGTGCTTTGACGGAGCGCTACAATGTTCAGCTGATGGATAGGACCAGACATGGTCGTCCCCCCCCCCGGGGCATAATGCCACCCCTCCGGGCGGCCGATTGAGAATCGTCGTGCAGGAAGAGTGTTCCCGCTCCGCTGTGGAGGTAATTCCGGTCGCGTCGGGGCGTCAAATGCCTTTGCAAATTGTCTATGAAGATTTGCTGATTGACTAGAGGTGCCGAGAAATCGCCGGCTCTGTCAACAAGCCCAACGAGAAGGAGACCGATGAAACGGCTTTTGATCGCTCTCGGAGAAGCCTCCTTCAGTTTGGGTTAAAAAGTTCCGCTGACACTCCGAGGGGCTCACCAGAAAGTTCCCGGTTCAAAATAGCGCTGGCGTGCTCGCTCGTCCCGGGAAGAGGGAGGTCGACTCTGTTTTTCCAGGCTGTTTTGCGCTTCCGAATGGACTCTTGCCCGCCGGTTCGTGTTCTTTTGAAAGGTCAGCAGCAAAGAGCACGGAGGAGTTGCGCTAGGGGCGGGAAAAGTCGCATAGCGTATGTGGTATGAAAAACCTTGTTGCTTGGGGGCTCCTCGTTGGTTTAGGTGCAGGCGTTTCCGCGGGATGTGGTTCCGATGCAAACGGCTCTGGCGGAGACGACTCTGGCTCTGACGTCAATAGCAACATCGATCTCGATGGTGGCTCTGACGGTGGAGCAAACGGCGCTGGTGCACAGGGGAGCTCAGGGGAATGCAGCCCGGTGCAGGGCTGTAACGATCTTGCTGTGGAGTTCGAGTCGATTCGCCCAACCATGATGATTTTGGTTGATCGCTCCTCGAGTATGTTCGATAATTCATTTGGAGAGAGCCCAAGTCGCTGGCAGCCCCTCAAAGATACCCTTGTGGGTGAGGATGGCGTGGTCGCCCAGCTTCAGGATTCTGTGCGCTTTGGGTTTGCGACATACACGAATCGGCAGGCGGATGCGAGTTGCCCTCTGATCGATACCGTGCCGATCGGCTATGATAACTACGAGCCGATCAAGAACCTCTATGATGAAGTCAGTACGGACCCTGTCGATGCGGCGCCAACGCTCGAGGATGAGGGGACATACAAAGGTGAAACGCCCACCGGTGCTGCGATTCAGTCTGTTTTGCCCACTCTCCTCGAAGATGAAGCGCCAGGCCCCAAATACCTCATGTTGGTGACGGATGGGGAACCTGATACCTGCGAAATCCCTGACCCCCAATGTGGGCAGTATGAGGCCATCGCCGCTGTTCAAGAGGCGTATGAACAGGGAATTACGACTTTCGTTGTCGGAGTGGGAGATATTGGATTGGACCACCTCCAAGCCCTGGCCAACGCGGGGGTGGGGCAACCGGTGACTACGCCCAACGTTCCGGGAGACTGTCCCGAGGACCTCTCGACTCCCGGCGACTACGCTGGGGAAAACGGGAATGCCACCTACTACATGCCTGAAAGTCCCGACGCTCTCAAGAACGATATTGGAGATCTCATTGGAGGTGTCCGCTCTTGTACATTTGATCTTTCCGTCGAAGTCGACCTCGATACAGCCAATCGTGGGACCGTTCTCCTGGACTGCGAGAGCGTTCCCTATGACGATCCCAACGGCTGGAGGATGAATTCCCCGACGGAGTTGGAGGTGCTTGGCAACGCCTGTGGAGACATCAGAACCGCCGCCGACCCTTATCTATTTATCACATTTCCTTGTGGAAGTATCGTGAAGTGAGGGTAAGCCAGAGGCTACCTCGAGTCCGCTTGTTCTCGACTGACCTGCTCCGAGCGGGCGACAGCATCTTCGGGAGTGGCCCATAGGGGAAGATTTTCGGGGACCGGGAGCTCAATCCCCCCTCTGACCGCCACGGTGATTGCATCATTCAGTTTGTCGGTCGCTTTTTTGCAGGTCGGGGTCGGAGAAGAAGCTCTCGAGCCCTTGCAAGCGTCCTCTTGCCGCTCGCGCATGATTTTGACGTATTTGGCTTCGAGCAGGGCCTCTCGAATGTTTTCATCCAAATAGCGCCAGGTGATTGTCGCGTTTTGGACTTGAGGCATTCGGTACGTCTCGAACATTTCGCGTCGAGCCGTCACGCAAGTTCCGTCCCAGCGAAGCAGGTCGATGTCCGTGGCGCCGCTCACTTGCATTTGGCTTGAGTCTTGAGACTTGCCGTCGCGAAGGACGATCACTTCTTCACCATAGACCATGGGCGCCGACGTGGCGCGTCCGCCATAGGAATTGACCGCCTCGAGCTGCGCGGCCTTGAGGTAGAGCCGTTGCCACGGCGTTGATTTTTCGAACATGGCCACGGCCATTCCAGGGTAACGACCCTGACAGGCCTTCTCGGTAAATTCGGGAGGAGGGACGCAGCTTTTGTCGTCCTGACATTCGGGGGGCATGAGAGGCAGCAATTCCGGCGGCTGAGGTTGCTCCTTCCGCTGGTTCTTCTGGGGCTCGGCCTCAACGTTGCTCTGAGCCGTCGAGGGGGGTTCATGAGTGGAGCCCACCTCTTTGGGAGAAGAGGAGGAAGCGGGGCTTGGCGCGGTGGATTCGGGTGCCGGAGTGGTGGCTCCACATGCAACTGCAAAGATCAAGGGGCAGCAATAGTGTAAATTTCGCATCATTATTCAATTTGGCCCGATCTGAAGCCAGTCGTCAACTGAAAGCTCGCACGACAGGCACAATGCCGACGCTCGCCCCGGTTTCTTCACCTGTCGTCACACCTGCGGCTCGCCCGCCGCTCCTGGGGCCCATTGGCCTGACGCGACGAGTTTTCGCTCTCGCTGGTGACTTGCCGGTGCAATGAGCGCGGAAAAGTGACCTGAGACGCCGTGCTTGCAGCGGGGCGGCTCCACCCTCCCCCTCGTTGGAGCCGCGCGCCGGCAGTGCTGCGCCTTCTGCCCCCATGGTCAGGGAGCTGGGTGCCGTCTTTTCCTTCGTTGGAGCCGCGCGCGCGGCAGTGCTGCGCCTTCTGCCCCCATGGTCAGGGAGCTGGGTGCCGTCTCTTCCTTCGTTGGAGCCGCGCGCCCCAGCCGCCCCGTGCCGACTGGCTCGTCACAGGGAGCCGCGCCAGCCGCGCGCCCCAGCCGCGCCGTGCCGACTGGCTCGTCACAGGGAGTCGCGCCAGCCGCGCGCCGCAGCCGTGCCGTGCCGACTGGCTCGTCATTGGGTCAGGGAGCCGCGCCAGCCGCGCCACCGAGGACCGCGCCGCCCATACCGCCCATCGTTTCATAGTTGCCCCCCGCTGCCATGGGGGTTCCCCCGGTGGTCGATCCCCCCGTTGCCGCGGCGCCACCGATTCCTTCCGTTCCTCCCGTGCTCGGCTTGCCGCCACTGGCACGGGTGGGGTTACGATAGTCGCGTTCCCCCTCGTCGAGAGAAGGCAGATCCGTTCCTGGGGAAAGACTTCTGACAGGCACTGTCGACGTGCCTCCGTCGCAGCCGACGAAAAGTACGACGCCACCCAAGAGCTGGAGAAGCAAGCGACGATGAAGCATGTAGGCTGTACAGTAAGCGGAGTATTTGCTGCTGTGCAACAGGAAACGCTCGGCTGTATTTTTTGCTTGTTGGTTCGGGGCGGGACGAGAGCGGAGAACGAATCGATTTTACCTGGCTAGAGATTTCCGTGCTCATCATCCTCATCATCAGCCTGCGGAGTTTGCTTCAAAGCGTGGGCGCTGGGTTGGGGGCTGTGCTCGGAAAGATCTTCTCGGGTAGCCTATAAGTACGCCGTGGGATTTGCACTCGTGGTGCTCCTGGTATGGCGACTGGGACGTGGCTGAGAGGGCCAGGGGATAACGAACGCAGCCAGCTGGGCAGGTGGAGCGTGAACTCTGGGACGAGCGTGCCGTGTTGCGTCCGGGAAGGCCTCTGGCACTCTTTGCGGCGTGAGCACTCGTTTGTTCGCGGCGAAAATTGGGCACCTCGTCGCCCGTCCCGTGCGGGGAGGGGGTGGGCGACTCACCCTTTTCGGGGCGGTTCTTCTCGGACTTGCTTTTACCGAGCTTTCGTGCGCTTCAGGGGCTGACGCCAAGCGGCCAGAGGCGCCTTCTGAGAGCCCGTCCGCTGCAGCTGCTCTGACACATCGGGGTCGGCCTGCGGGAGCTCAGAAAGCTGGGAATTCGGGCTCCGCGGATCAAGAGCCAGCGGAGCAAGCTCAACAGAGAGGAGAACTCGAGGAGGCCACTGCTCCCGCCTCGGACTCCGACCCGACCAGTCCGAGCGAGACGGGCGATGATTCGGCCAGGTCCGCGAACGGCTCCGCTCGGGAGGAGCGCGCGATTCCCGGTAGCTTCCCGCCCCCCGATCCGGGGCCTCTCCACGAGCGTACCGCTGAAGAGGGGGACGGAACTTGGCAGCCTTTTGATCCCCGAAGCACAGGGAGTCCTCTTGTTTACCGTTTGGTGGTGCATCCGCATCCGGCGAGTCGGTGGAAGACGCTGACCGTAGCGGCATTCGATCTCGGTCGTTTGCGCGTTCGCCACCGTCCCGGAACGCAAGACGTGAAGGATACCCACCAAACTCAACTCCTCGGTGATGCGGGCGTCGTGCCACCCGAGGATTGGGAATCGCTCGTTGCGGTTTTCAATGGTGGATTTCAACCCAGGCATGGCTATTGGGGTATCAAGACGTTGGGGGTTGAGCTTCTTCCTCCTCAAAAGAACGGTTGTACGATCGCCCTCCTCGAGGGAGGGGGCGTTGCGGTGAGCTCGTGGCCGAAGCTCGAGAAGCTCGAAAAGGCCGTGAGAAGTTTCCGGCAGACTCCGCCGTGTCTGCTCGAGGAGGGGCAACTGCATCCAAGCTTGCGCCGCGGAAACGATCGCCTCTACGGAGGAAACCACCCGGAACGCAAAACGCGCCGTCGCTCGGCGGTCGGTCTGTCCAAGGACGGTCGTACCCTGTTCTACGCCCTGGGCAGCGAGACTGAACCCCGAACTCTGGCGAAAGGGCTTGCTGCTGTTGGCGCTCATTCCGCGGCTCAGCTCGACATCAACTGGAACTGGACGCGACTGTTTCTCTTTGCCGGCTCGAACGACGATTCTGCAGAAAAAGACAAGAGCGAGAAAGGTCCCAGGAAGGATTCGGGGAACCAAGTGTCCGGCAGCGGGCCTCCTATCGAGGTGGTGGACTCCCTCGTGCCGCAGATGGCCAAGGACCGAGGCGAGTACCTGACCCGGCCTTCATCGAGGGATTTTTTCTACGTGGTGCTCGACAAGCGGGCAGCGTTACCCGAGTAGCTCTGCTGTGCGTCCCGGTTTGTCGTGCGTCTCTCCCTTCCCGAATGAAATGGCCGGCCGGCCGGAGTCTCCGGCCGGAGACGACCGAGGATCCTAGGCTTTTGGAAAGTGAAGGCCTTGCGGTGCCGTCGGACAGCGTTCTAAATCTGGATACATGGTGCTGACTCCGTCCAAGATGCTTCCTCTCGGGACCGAAATGCCCGGTTTTTCTCTCCCGGATGCCAAAACCGGGGAATTGGTTTCTGATGAGATCTTGAGGGATCGGATCTCGGTGGTTGCCTTCATTTGTAATCACTGTCCCTATGTGATTCACATCAAAGAACAGCTGGCCGAGTTCGCCCAGAAGTACAACCGCGACCCCGACGCCGCCGAAGAGACCTACG
>CAYTRQ010000048.1:0-21099 GCA_964440025.1 uncultured Polyangiaceae bacterium
GGTCGTCGCACCAAGTAAGGTCAATGCCGACTTTCCCAAGGACCTGGAGCCAATCATCCTCAAGGCCCTCGAAAAAGATCGGGATAATCGCTACGCGACATGTGATGAAATGGTAAGGGCTCTGGACTCCCTTCCCCCAGAATTGCGGGTCTCCTCCGATGCCGACACCGCGGTGTTCGTCAACCAGGTGATGGGGTCCAGACGAGAGGATCAACGCAAGCGAATTGATGACGCCATCATTAGAGCCGACCACGCAGTGGAAAGTGGTCTGTGGCCGGGAACGGACATGGTCAGCCAAGTCACTGGCCGCCCCAACACCGGTACGGGGAGCTTCGAGCTCACGGGCGTACCCCAGCACGTTCACCCCCATGTCGTTCGGAATCGCATTCTCGGGCTCGTAGGACTTTTGGCACTCGCGGTCGGCGGCAGCGTTCTTACGACCATGATCATGCGAGATGCGCCTTCCGGCAACCCAGCCGAAATCCGCATGCTTGAAGCGCCCGAGCCTCCACCGAATCCAGTGGAAACCACGCCAGCGCCCGAAGAGGAACCGACGTCCCTGAACGACGAACGTGACGAAGGTAGTGATCTTCTGGACGAGGATGCCGAGGAAGACCCAGATAGCAAGGATGACTCATCAGAGCGCACTACGACAGCCTCTCCCACGGGAGCTGCCACCAAAAAGGAATCTTCCAAAACGCAAAACCGTGGGTCGACACGATCTGGCTCAACACCAACTGGATCAGCGCCGAGTGGACCGACCCGAGAGAGTCAATCCGAGAAGTCCCAAAATTCGAATGACTCCTCCTCCCAGAGTTCCGGGAACGATGGTTCGGGTGACGATTCAGACTCGTGGAAGTTCGAATCGGGTTTCTAACCGAACGTTCTGGAATCGACCCAAAAGCTAGAACCGACCCAAAAGAGAGAGCCCCGCATCGGCGCCCGGCGCAGCGGCCTGAACTTCCAACGAGGTTTGCTCTTGCCCGCGTGCCGGATCGAGAAAATACAGAGCAGTTCCGGCGCAAATGGCGGCGATGCCAACGCCTCCCGTCACCCAGCCCGCCATTTCCAGATTTCGGGCGGTCCTTTGCAGGTCTCTGACTTCGTTCCAGGCTTCGGGATCGGTGTCCCCAAGATGCTCACACATCGTCGTTCCACCACACAGTTCCTTGGCCCGAGCTACTCGTCCTTGGCTGACGCCCAGGAGGATCCCCCCCGTCGCCGCCACCGCAATTCCCGCTCCCCCCGTAATGAATGGAGCGAAGCCATAGCCCTTCGGCGGCTCGGGATCTTGTTGTGGTGGGGGTTCGGGAGCCGGACGCTCCGGCTCGGATCGCTTCTCTGGCTCGAGCTCCAGAGTGAGCTCCTCGACTTCCCCTTCCGCAAGCATGACCGTTTGCGAGTAGTCCTTGTACCCCGGAGCCATCGCTTGAACCGTGTGAGGTCCGGGATCCAGTGGAATTTTGGAACCAATGGATTTATCGCCCAGCTCCACACCATCCAGCTCGATAGCTGCAGCCTCCGCCCCCTGACCTCGCCGCACTAACAAACGAGGGATCCGTTCCTCGAGATAAGCGATCGATTGTTTGACTTCTTGGATAAATCCCGGATGCATTCCCTCGGAACGCTGCAAGGCAAGTCGATACCCCCCCAAGGCTGCTACCATTTTGCCGAGGTTCTCTTCGCACGTGGCGATATGATAACGAACCTGCGGGGTCATCTTGACCTGCCCCACCCGACGAAAGAGCTTGAGCGCCCCCGCGTAGTCCCCAGCTTGTTCTAGTTCGATCGCCCGCTGGAACTGGGCGCGCGCACGTTCCACTTCTTCGGGTTGCTGCGCCATGACGACTGGTGCGAAAACGCCAAAACTCACGAAGGAGAAAAGGCAAAGGGAAACGATTGCAATCAGCCGCCGGCCCATGATTGCTACCACTATCGCAAGGGTTTCCGCCGGACGCCACAAGGCAACATCCCGAGAGCGCACAAACCAACGGAATGGAAATGGACCAGAACAACGGAGGGCTGCTGTGAAAGAGGACCCACCTCCGATCTTCGTGATCATGGGACCAGCCGGTTGCGGAAAAACGACCGTGGGCCGTCATTTGGCCGAGCGCTGCGCGCTGCCGTTCGTCGACGCCGATGAATTTCACTCCGCGCTCGCTATCGAGAAAATGAGCCGCGGCGAGCCTCTCTCCGACGCCGATCGAGCCCCGTGGCTGCAACGCCTGGCCAAGCGAATGGCCCGCGCCGAAAAAGCGGGCCTCGTCCTTGCCTGCTCAGCGCTTAAGCAGATCTACCGCGATGAGCTGGGCATGAACCAACCCGGCAGGCATCTCGTTTATCTTCGGGTTCCTTCCGCCGAGCTCACCCGACGACTGCAGGCAAGAACGACGCACTTCGCTGGTGTCGATCTGCTGGAAAGCCAACTGGCAGCCCTCCAGCTCCCAGATCCAGCGGAAATTTACGACGGGACTGCTTCTCCTGAAGACATTGCCACGGCTGTGATAAGCCGCGTGGGCTTTCCTCTTGACTGGACATCGGACCAGAGCAGATAACCCTAAAGGTTGTTCAGCCGAAACAGCCGCTTCCACATTGTCACTCGAGCGAACCTTCTCGACGAGGTCCTCAGCTCCACTCCTCTCTTCACCCCACAAGACACGCATCTTTTACGTTGAAATGGACGTCGCTGGTGCCCTGCCTCCTGGCAGACCGGCCGTTTCGGATCATGCAACCGCGAGATGCCTACCGGGAACCCCACTAGCAACCCACCGTGCAAGACTCCTCTAGCGCCGACTCCGAGCCACCTACCACCGCCCCCACTATCTACGACATCGCCGCACGCGCTGGCGTCGGGATCGCCACCGTCAGCCGTGTCATCAACGGAAGCCGCCGCGTTTCGGAAAAAACGCGCAAGGCAGTCCAAAAGGCGATGAGCGAACTGGGCTTTCGTCCCAACAACGCAGCCAGACGTCTTGCTGCGGGGACACCCAATCGACCGCGTGTGGTAGCGTTGATGCCGTTCTTCACGACGGCTTTCTATTTCAACGTTTGTAAGGCCCTTTCTCGCACACTCGCCGAATCGGGAACCGACTTGGTTCTTGTCGACGTCACCCATCAGGAGGAAGCCGACCGGCATCTCGATCGGCTGCTCGCCGAACGCTCCTGCGAAGGCGTCGTGCTGTGCAGCATGGATCTCAGCGAAGGCAGAAGGGACCAATTCGAAATTCTGCACATTCCCATTATCGCTCTGGACTACGCTGCAGAAGCCATCCCTCACGTGCGTGTCGACAATGTCGAAGGGGGCCGACTCCTGAGTCGAACTCTGTCCAGCCACGGTTGCAAGAATCAAGCTCTGGTCATCGGAACTCGAGCCTCCCACGCTTTCCGAGATCGAGAACAGGGATTTCGCGAGGTCTGCCCAGAGGGAAGTCGCGTCTTCGAAGTCCATCGCGACAACATCGAAAGCGGTCAGGAGGTCGCCCGTCAGGTGGTTGAAACATTCCCTGAAGTCGACGGCATCGCCTGCTCGGGAGACCTTTTGGCGGTCGGCGCACTCAGTGCTCTGCGATCGATGGGCAAAAGGATCCCGGAAGACACTCAAATCATCGGCTTTGACGATCAACCCATGATGGATGTCATGAATCTGACAACGATACGGCAACCGATGGATGAATTCGGCCGATGGGGCGGCGAAGCCATCCTGAAAATGATCGCTTCCCCCGGCGGATATCGCCCCGAAACGAAAGTTCTGCCCCTCGAAGTGGTCGAACGCGGAACGACGCGAAGGCTCGCGTAAAATTCACGGCATGACGGGGCAGAGTGAAACCTCCCTGCTTGCTGTCTTGGGCGCGCGAGCCCTGAAGGCTTACCGTGTCGGCAGCGCGTTGCTCTTGACCCTTCTTTCCGCGTGGCGGAGCTCCTTCGCTCCGGGCGTGGGCGCCAAAGACGTTTGCCGTGCACTCACCGTCCGCCAGATTTTCTATACTAGCTTCCAGGCGCTGCCGATGGTCAGTGTGGTCGCGCTCTTCGTGGGAGCTACGCTCACCGCTCAATCGGAGCTCCTCGGAGGACCGCTGCAACGAGAAACCGCCGGGCGTGTCCTGGTGGCTGTCGTCCTGCGTGAAGTCGCCCCGCTCGTGACAGCCATCATCGTCGCCGGCCGAAGTGGCACAGCCATCGCTGCCGAACTCGGGATCATGCGGGTGAACGCCGAGCTGCTTGCGTTGGCATCTCTGGGCATCGATCCGCCGAGATTCGTCGTCTGGCCGCGGATCGTTGCCACAACCGTCAGCGTTCCTATTCTCACTGTCTATTTCTCCACGATGGCCGTCTTGGGCGGTTTCCTCGCGCTGTTCTTCATCGATGCCCACTCCGTCGGCGAATGGCAAAGCGGCGCCATGCTCGGCCTGTCCCCCATCGATCTGCCATTCGTGCTCGTCAAGACGTTCGGTCTTGGCGCTCTCGTCGGCTGGCTCTGTTGCTTCTATGGGCTCGACGTCGACACCTCGCCAACCGAAGTACCGCAAAAAGCCAGTCAAGCCCTGGTCTCAACGTTGATGGCTTGCATCATCTATAATGCAATCATCACAATTGTCTTTTACGGAGTCCGCATCGGAGTGAGCTTGCGATGTCCGACATTGCGCCGGAGCCTCCCGAAAACATCGATCTTCGTGAACGACCACGAGAGCCCAGGAATGAACAACCCGGTATCACCCTCGACCGCGTCAGCTTCTCCTATGATCAGATCACCATCGTCAACAACTTGACGTGGGAACTTGGCGGAGGCGACTCGGCAATCATTACCGGCCCCAATGGCAGCGGCAAGTCGACTCTTCTGTATATTGCAGCAGGGCTACTCGCTCCAGCAAGCGGCACCGTCCTTTTGGCAGGGCATCCGGTGGCCGGCCTCCTGCCGAGCACCCGCGTTCAACGAGGACTCCGCGTCGGTTTCGTCTTTCAGGAGGCCGGGCTTCTTGCCAATCTAGATTGCATCTCCAATGTCACACTGCCGCTCCGGTATCACTTCGACGTCCTCGATCTCGATGAGGAAACAATCTCGGCGCGAGCCGAGGAAGCGCTCGAAGCCGCACAGGTAGCGCGCAGCGATTGGCAACGCGTTCCCGCCCATCTTTCTTTCGGAAATCGCAAGCGCCTTGCTATGGCACGAGCTCTCGCCATCAAGCCCAATTTCTTCTTTTTCGACGATCCTGACGTCGGACTCGATCCGCGCACGGCGCAAATCACGCATCATCTGCTTTGCATGATTCGGGATGATCCGGCAGTGACCCTCCTCGTTGCAACGAACCGTCCGCAACTCATCGAACGTTTGGGAGTTGGGGGCTTTCGACTCGCCAAGGGAACCCTGAGAGCTCATTCCGGAGAAATCTCGGTCCCCCCCAGCCTCCCGCCTTTTCGGATTTAGCGAGAGGAGCGGCTTCGGCAACCCCTCACCCCAAAGGGGGTGCCGAAAAAGCGGGATTTCGCGCCGAGAACTTCGAGGTGGCGAGATGGGGCTCGAGTTGGTTCGCGAAGTGAAGAGGACGGCACGCGTCCGAGCTGGTAGGGTCTGCCCCCCAAGTATGCCCAACGACGCACGACAGAGAATTGCCCGCGTCAATCTTCCGGCCCATGTCCCCGTCGGGAGAAAGTCCGCTCTCAACGACGATCCCCGGCTTTTTATCAATCGAGAGCTTTCCTGGCTCGAGTTCAATGCGCGCGTCCTAGCCGAAGCGGAAAGTGCGGATGTCCCGCTTTTCGAACGGCTCAAATTCTTGGCCATCTACTCCACCAATCTCGATGAGTTCTTCATGGTTCGCGCTGCAGGACTCCAAGCGCAAATTCAAAGTGGTGTTCACGATATTCCGCCCGATGGCATGACCGCCGAAGAGCAACTCCAAGCTATTTCCGAACGAGCTCATGAACTCTGCGAATGGCAAACCAGGATCTGGTCAGAACATCTCAGGCCCGCCCTTCGGGACTTAGGGCTCGGCGTCTTCCATCCAGACGAGCTGAGTGACGAGGCGCGCGATGCTCTGGATCGCCACTTCGACCGCAATATCTTTCCAGTTCTCACTCCCATTGCCATCGATCCAGCCCATCCGTTTCCCCACCTGCGCAACAAGGTCATCAACGTCGGTTTCCTCTTCGATCAGGACAGCGCGTCCGAGCCGAGCTTTGGCCTCGTGCAACTTCCAGCCAGCATTCCAAGGCTGATCTCAGCTCACGTCGAAGGTGTCCGGAAAGCGTTCGTCACATTGGAAGATCTGGTCGTGAGACAGGCGAGCAGGCTATTTCCTCATTTGCCTCTGCAGGGACACTTCGCGTTCCGGGTCACTCGGAACTTCGACATCGAGCTCGACGATGACGAAGGAGAGGACCTGTTACTCACCATCCAGGCCGAACTGAGACGCCGCGAGCGGGGTCATGCGGTTCGCTTGGAGGTGTCCGGGAACGCACCGGAAGAATCACTCGATTGGCTCTGCGGCGAGCTAGCCCTACGACCCGATCAGGACCTGTACAAGATCGACGGCCCCTTGATGCTGGAGAATTTCACGGCGCTGACCAAGGCGGACGGTCGGCTCGATCTCTCCGATCCTCCTTTCACACCGCTCTACGTTCCACCGCTCAGGGATAGTGAAGACTTCTTTGCCACCATCAAGAAAGGCGACGTCCTTCTCCACCATCCCTATGAGTCCTTTGAGGCTGTCATCGACTTCGTCACACAGGCTGCCGAGGATCCCAAGGTCCTCGCGATCAAACAGACCCTCTACCGCACCGGTGGCGAGTCCCCTTTGGTACGCGCTCTGCAACGCGCGGCGGAGCTGGGCAAACAGGTGACCGCTGTCGTCGAGCTCAAGGCACGCTTCGACGAGGAAAGCAACATCCAATGGGCTCGTACCCTGGAGCGCTCCGGCGTCAACGTCATGTACGGACTGCTCGGTTTCAAAACCCACGCAAAAGTCTTGCTCGTCGTGCGACAAGAAGGAAAGCGACTCCAGCGCTACGTGCATTTGGCTACGGGCAACTACAATCAACAAACTGCCCGGCTCTACGAAGACCTTTCCTTGTTCACGGCTCGAGACGATTTCGGCGAAGACGCCACTTCGCTGTTCAATCTGCTCACTGGTTACTCAGCACCGGAGCGGTGGAATCAACTTCTCGTCGCGCCACTTGGGCTCCATGAGGCAACGCTAGGGCTCATCCATCGGGAGGCGGAGCACGCGAAAGCTGGCCGACCGGCGCGCATCGTCGCAAAAATGAACGCCCTGGTGGACGCCGACGTCATCACCGCCCTCTATGCAGCTTCACAAGCGGGCGTTCACGTCGAGTTGCTCATCCGTGGGATCTGCTGTCTCCGTCCAGGGATCCCGGGGGTCAGTGAGAACATTCGTGTCCATGCCATCATCGATCGCTTCTTGGAACACGCCCGTATCGTTAGCTTCGAAAACGGCGGACAACACGAGGTCTACTGCGGAAGCTCAGACTGGATGCCGCGGAACTTTCGTCGACGCGTGGAAGTCATGTTTCCAGTGGTCGATCCGAACCTGCGAACGCGCATTCGAGAAGAAATTCTGCAAACCATGGCGATGGACAACGTCAAAGGTTGGGTCCTCCACAAAAATGGACGCTACCTCCGCGCGGAAGGCGACGATCAAGCACCGCCAGTGAGAAGCCAACAACACTTTATGGATCGAGCTCGCAAGTGTGCCCACACGGCCAGCCCTAGCCTGCAAGCTCGCGGGTTGAAACCGGCCCCGGTCAGGCAATCGACACTCGAGAAATTGCGCAGAAAGAGGCGGAGTCGAGATTCCACCTCGGGATGAAATCCGTCTGTTCATCCCCCAATGAACGACATCTCGACCCGATCCAAAACCTCGAGATGACGGGCTCCATCGTGATCGCTCACTCGATTGCTGAAAAAGTCCTTTCGCCGTTCGGAATAGCGATCCGTGCGCTCTTGCCAAATACGCGCGATTTCATGCCTGATCTGTGTATCGTCCGCCCCGGAACGCAATACTTTCTTGAGATCGTGACCCCGAGCGGAGAATAGACAGGTATACAGGCCTCCGTCGGCAGACAGACGCACCCGGCTACAATCCCCACAGAAAGGAGCACTGATGCTATTGATGAGTCCCACCTCCAGCACTCCTCCTACCCGGTAGCGTTTTGCTACCTCAGACGGGGCGCTCGGCGGCAATTCCTCAATGTCCCCGAGAGGCGCAAGATGCTCAAGGATCTCCGACGCGGGCACGACGTCGCTCTGAGTCCACCCATTGACCGCTCCCACATCCATATACTCGATAAAGCGTAAAATGTGCCCCGAACCCGCAAAATGGCGGGCCAAAGGTTCAATTTGATCGTCGTTGTGTCCCCGCCGTACGACACAGTTGACCTTGACCGAACCAAACCCGGCCCTTTCTGCAGCGTGGATGCCCCTGAGCACATCGTCGACCTGGACCCCCGGCGCATCACAGATCTCTTGAAAGACTCGATCATCGAGAGCATCGAGACTCACCGTCAAACGCGAAAGGCCAGCCGCGCGCAACGCGCAGGCATTGCGCGGCAGCCGCACCGCGTTGGTGGTCAGTGCCAAATCGACCCCCAGGCTGGAGAGCATCTCGATGAGCTGCGGAAGCTCTCGGCGGAGCAACGGTTCTCCTCCGGTGATACGAATTTTGCTCACGCCGAAAGAAACGAATTGAGCGCTGAGGCGATAGATCTCCTCGAAGCTCAAGATCTCCGATCGATTCAGGAACGACCTGTCATGGAACTCCTCCCTAGGCATGCAATAGCGGCAACGGAAATTGCACCGGTCGGTCACGCTGATGCGCAGATCCCGGAGCGGCCGTCCCAGAGCGTCGCTGAGCCGTGCGGCGGCAGTAGAGCTAGCCACCCGAAGAAACTAGCTCGCCGAGTCCCGAAAGGCATCCCCAAATTGGTCCCTTCTGGATGCCACGATGAAACTTTCAGGCATTGTCCTTCTCGATTCAAGTGATGATAATGCGCATTCGAGGACCTCGGTGAAGCTCTACGAATTCGATGGCATCAGCCAAGAGCTGGACCTGCTGCCCCTCGCCGCAAGAAGGGCGTTGGACCTTTCTGGAAGGCGAGTGGGACGGGACGGCTTCCGCTCCTTGACTCGCGAGCAGCGCGTGGCCCTGGTCGAGGCGGGAGAAGCGGAAACCGTCGACACGGAGGGGGTGCACCAGATCCTGGAAAATGCCCAGCCTCGCCCGACGATCGAACAACCCATGCCCGAGCCCGACCGGGCGAGCGTGCCCCAAGAAGTGCTGCACGCCCTGGGCGCCGAGCGCCCTCTGCCCGACAAAGTGTGGCAATCCCTCTCTGCCCTGGATCGCTACGCGCTCGTCAAAGTGTGCGCCCGGGGGCGTGCCGAGAGGATAGAAGCTGCCTATCGGGAGATCGTAGGAAGCTCCTCCGTCTCGACCCACCTGCGCCCGGCTGGGGGGGTGCACATGGTGCGCGTTTCGACCAAGGAACCCACTGTCAGACAAGCCACCGCTGAAAGCTGGATCACCCTGAGCCCCCAGGCCTTCGCCCAGCTCACCAAAACCAGCGCTCCCAAGGGCGACGTGCTCGGGACAGCGCGCCTCGCTGGCATCATGGCAACCAAGCGCACCAGCGATCTCATTCCGCTTTGTCATCCTCTGGCTCTCTCTCATGTAGAGATTGATTTCCAAGAAAAGCCAGAAACTCACCAGCTGTGCATTCGATGCACGGCGGAAGTGACCGGCCCTACCGGTGTGGAAATGGAAGCCCTGGTCGGTGCCTCGACAGCCGCCCTCACCGTCTACGACATGCTCAAGTCGATCGATCGTGGCATGGTCATTGGTCCCACACAGCTCATCGAAAAGAGTGGCGGACGTTCTGGTCACTTCCTGCGAAAGGACAATCCATGAGTCTCTTTGCCGTACGAAATACCCCATTGAATCTGGCCGAAGTCATCGACGCGGTCAGCGCCGATGACGTGGGCGGGATCGACGTATTCATCGGAGTGGTCAGAAACCAAAACGACGGCAAGGAAGTCACCTTGCTCGAGTACGAAGCTTACGAGAGCATGGCCCAAAAGCAGATGCAGCGGATCGCTGCAAACATTCAACGGGAAATACCAGAGGTTCGGCTCTCGGCTGTTCACCGTGTTGGCTCGCTCTCGGTCGGCGAGACGGCCATCATTTGCGTAGCAGCAGCGCCCCACCGTGACGAAGCCTTCCGTGCCTGCCGCCTGCTGATCGATCGCATCAAGGCGGAAGTACCAGTGTGGAAAAGGGAGCACGGTCCAGATGGCCCCTATTGGGTCGGCTGGCAGGATGCCCGCTGCCACGGACACCACCACGGGCACGGGAGAGCGCGGCTCGAACCACGCTGAATCGTCTCATACGAGCCTTTCGCACCAACCGCGGCGCGGGACAGGATGTCGACGACTCCACCGTGAGAGCAGCTGGACGCTCCGCCGTGAGCAGCTGAGTGCGCGGGCGGCGGCGCCTTTCCAGGTGATGAGATGTGCTCTACGTTTCCCACGGAAATGGACGCACATGGACCAGCGGTCACACTCGCCCTCTCGACCTCCGCGGGGGTGTTCCTGGTCGCTCTTGCAGAACGTTTGCGTGTTCCGTCCATTGCCCTTCTCCTCTTCGGCGGCATTCTCCTCGGTCCTCAGGTTCTCGGCTGGATCGATCCAACGACTCTCGGAGAAGGGCTCGAGGTCGTCGTCACCCTCGCGGTAGCAGTCATCCTCTTCGAAGGTGGACTGACCCTGGACATTGCTGGTTTCCGCCGTGAACCAACGGTCATCGTGCGCATGCTCACCCTGGGCGTGCTCGTCACGTGGGCTGGAACAGCCGCAGCCGTGTATTTCGTCTATCCCGACATGGGACTCGAACTGGCTCTGATCGCTGGCAGTCTCGTGATCGTGACTGGCCCCACTGTGGTCTCCCCACTCCTCAGACGGATCGGTGTACAACCCAGGCTTCATCACATTCTGTATTGGGAAGGAGTGCTCGTCGACGCCATCGGCGTATTCATCGCGGTGCTTTGCTACGAATGGATCGCCTCCACCAGCGATCAACCTTTGCTCGCGCCGATCGGTCGATTCGCTTCACGCTTCGCAATTGGCGCCGGCATTGGCAGCATGGTCGGCTTGGCCCTCGGGTTCATGATCCGACGCCGCCTGGTTTCGAGCGAACATACGAATATTTTCGTCCTCGCGGGAGCGATGCTCGCCCTCGGGATATCGAATGCGGTCCTCGCCGAATCTGGGATCCTCGCAGTCATCACCGCCGGACTCGTGCTCGGCTTCCGTCAAACGCCTCAGCTCAAGGAGCTGAGGCGTTTCAAACTCGAACTGACCGAAATCGGTATTGGGCTCTTGTTTGTTCTTCTCGCAGCCAAGCTCGATCTCTCGATGTTCATCACCGATGGAGGCCGGCTGATCACAGTCTTGCTGCTCACTCTCGTGGTCCTCAGACCAATTAATGTCTTGCTCTCCACCTGGGGGCTCCACTTCAGTTGGAGGGAACGCGCATTTCTATCGTGGCTTGCACCCCGAGGCATCGTGGCGGCTTCGATGGCATCTCTCTTTTCGCTACGTTTAGAAAAGTTAGGCTACGAGCAGGCCGGTTTTCTAGAAACCCTCACCTACGCTGTTATCGGCACCACGGTCATCGTCCAGGGACTCAGTGCTCCTTTGGTTGCTCGCTTGCTCGGACTTCAGCGAAAGTCACGAGCCACCTGGCTGCTCATTGGCGATCCTGCACTGACCGTGATCCTCCACCGACAGCTCCGCCAGGCAGGAGCCCGATCTCTCATCATCGCCGATAGCAATAGCGAGGAGACGGAACTGACGGAAGGACGTATCGAGAATTTGGGCTCCAACCCATTCGAGCCTCGTGCGTTCCGTGATCCACGGGTGGCTGATGTCGAGGCTGTCCTCGCCCTCTCCACCGATCCCACGCAGAACGATCGCATCTGCGAGGCCTGGTCCAGCGTCGTGGGCCCCGCCGCGTGCTATCGATGGGACTCGGAAAGTCGCACACACGGCACGAACATCGGCCATCGGATCTGGACCGATGTGCCCAGCCCCGCATCGATGAAAGCTGCCATCTCCAACGGAAGCCTTGCGCTGGATGCGGTCGAAGTCGGCTCACAAGTCGATTCTCGCCGATTCGGCGAAACGCTGCGCCCGATTTTGTCGATCGATGACGGACACATCAACTTGGTCGATGCAGACCTGCCGCCCCAAGCCGCCATGGTTCTCGTTGTCCGCCGCCGCATTGCCGATCTCTATGGTCTTGTGCAGGACGCGCTGATTCTCGACAAACCCCGGGCAACCTTCGACGAAGTCGTCCGAGCTCTTCTCGAGCTGGCTGCCAAGACGACTCCGGAGCTGCCCGTCGAGCAACACCGGACACAGATCCTCACTCGAGAGCAAACCATGCCGACAACCGTCGGAGCAGGGATTGCCATCCCCCATGTCTATGAAGACCGCTGCCTGCGCAGCAAATGTTACGTCGCCAATGTGCTGGGCGGACTCAATGTGATCGGCCCCGACGAGATCCCTGTCCAGCTCGTTTTCCTGGTCGTTTCGCCGCAAGGGAAACCCCAGGAACATCTCCGCAGCCTGGCTGCCGTCGCACACCTAGCCAGTGATCGTGAGCTCACAGCCGTACTCGCCCAGCAGAGGACACGAGGACGTTTGCTCTCACTACTCCGAGAGCGTGAATAGAGGCGAATTAAGATACATTCTGGGTCAACGTGCCGACCCTACCCACACATCGCCAGAACGTATCCCATCACCTCTCAAGAGCTCCCGAGATACGTTCCCATCAGAAACGCGGACGCATCGAAACCAAGCGCTGGAAAGCACTCCCCCGACGCTCGCCTCATGCCCCCGGAGGAGCCGGTCGGGGCCTTCTGAGGTGATGCGCCGGCGCTGTCGGGCTTCCGTTTCTGTGATTTGTGGGTTCCGCGACCGTCTCGCGCTATCTTTGAATGCAATGCTCTCACTGGCGACGCTTTCCCTCCCGGTACGCCGTGGCCTTTTTCTTTCCTTGACCTCTCTCCTTTTGCTCGGGTGTGCCGGCTATGAGGAAGAGCCCACTCGATTCGAAATGGAGGAACGGAGCGCTCGGGAAACGTTCGCGTCCGCCCCCATCGCTCTTTCCGGCTGCCTGCTTTCCAGCAAGGGAACTCCAGTGACCGATGCAACCGTCGAGATCCAGTCTCAACGAGCAGGCACGGACGACACCGGTTGCTTTTCTCTCGATGAGCTCGAACGAAACAATGCGCTTCTCCGCATCCAGGCTCCCGGTTCTCACACGGAACTAGTCCCCGTCCACCTCACACGTTCTACCAGTGAGAAGCAGCTCATCCTTCCTCCAATATGGCTAGCTTCCCACGATCATGCCCGCTTCAAATTTGGAGGAGATGTCCAAATGGGCCGGCGCATGCTCGATCCCGATCAGAGCACCCCCCTCGACGAGCTTCCTCCCGACGATGAGGAGGCCACGATACGAGTGAGCGAACCTCTCGATGACAGCAAGGCTCTGTTTCAACACGTCAGGCCGCTCCTCGAGTCGAGTGACCAAGCACTCGTCAACCTCGAGACCGTGTTCACGACCCAGCCCGACACACCTCATCAAGACAAGACGTTCGTCTTCTTCTCTCTCCCTGGCAGTGCCCCTGCCCTTTCTTGGGCAGGAATCGACTACGTAAGCTTAGCGAACAACCACGCCTACGACTATCTGCACGATGGCCTCGTCGACACACTTGCCGCCCTCGAGCCAACTGGACTCAAAAACAGTGGCACAGGGTTGAATGTGACAGAAGCATTCGAACCTGCTGTTCTGAGCGCCCGCGGCCAAAATTTTGCGCTCGTCTCCCTCACAGCCGTTGAAGGTTCGACCGGGCTCGGCGACTCTTCCGCTACCAACGATCGCAGTGGCACAGCGAGCTTGAACGACGCCGCACGCATTGCCGAGACGCTGTCCGCCGCCGAAGCTCGGAATGAGATTCCCCTCGTCATGGCCCACACCGGCTACGAATACACGCGAGCCCCACCGCCCGACGGACACACCCTGCCCACTCTCGAATCTCTCGTGGCCGCTGGCGCACGACTCGTCGTGGGACATCATCCACACGTACCTCAAGGGTTCAGCTTCTACGAAGACACCCTCATTGCTCACTCCCTGGGTAACTTCGTTTTCGACCAAGAACGCCTCGAGACCCTGGTGGGGACACTTCTTCAGATCGACTTCGATGAACAAGACCTCGCTCGGGCCACAGCCCATCCCCTGCAAATCCAAGACTTCGCACCACGGCCCCTGGCGGGTGCGGGAGCAGAACGCGCCATCAAGCGTCTTGCGGACTCCTCGGCCAGCTTCGGAGCTTTAGTTGTTCCTACTCCGGCCGGCGGAATCATTGCTCAAAGCGGCAACACCTTCTCCACTCATCGCCGTTCGGTCCAATTCGACGTCTCGATCCCTGAGGAGGGCCAGGCACTCGTCGATCTTCGTCCCCATCTCGAAAGTTACGAATCCGCAGCCTCCTTGGACGCTCCTTCATTGAGCCTGCGAAAAATCGGCAAGAATCTGATTCTGTCGGGGGACATCGAGGACTATGCGGTCGACGGGACACCGGCCGAAGCCGCCGATTGGTTCGTTTCTGGACTCGATTCTGGCGTCACCTCCGGCTTCGTCTGCCAAAGCCATGTCTATCGTGGCGCGTTCTCTTTGTGCTCGATCCGCACTGAACGAAACACAGGTGAGTCGACGATTTCATTTCGGCGTCGCATTCGCGTACCGGGCGATAAGGTCAACCGACCCAACAAAGACATCAGCATACTGTCCTACGTTTACGGAAAGAACGCCGGCCCAACCACCATCGAGGTCGAATATCAAGCAAGCCTCGGATCGAAAGTTTTTGGCCATGAAGTGGTGGCTCGCCTCGATCCCGGAGACTACGGATGGACCGCTACTTGGTCGCATCTCTCGATGCCCGAAGATGAGCCAATCCCGCTCCGCACCCAATATTCTCAGGAACGTCGGAAAAGCAGCGCCAGGGCATTTCGTCTCCGGGCACTGCATCGACCACCTCTGTCGGGCGAGGCTCTCTTCGCCATCGACGACGTGGCGGTGATTGCCTGGGAGCCCGATACTTCCCCCCAAGCAAGTTGGGCCACTCCCAACTCCTGGGAGTTCGCTCTGGTCGAAGGAGCTCCCGGATCTCACCAGGTCACTCTCAATGTCGTGCACCGCACCCTTGCTGCAGCAAGCCAATAGAAGGCGCCAGAGCGGAATTCGTCGGACACTGCGGAAAAGCGAAGTCGCGTTCTTCACCCGCAAGCGGCTCACTGCCGATTGAGAAGGTCGATGACCTCAGAAAGGGATTTCGAGGCGATCGCATCGAGATCCGGCTTGACCTTGGGTCTGGCGCGAATGAGCTCGACCACCACAGTCAGTCCCCAGTCCACATCGGTTTCCACTCGGACGTGGCCGTGACAATCCTCCACTGCCTTGGTCAAAGTGCTCAATGATGCAAGCCCCGGCGGCGGAACACTGGGAGCCGCGAGGGCCCTCCGAACGGCACCAGCAGGCACTCCTAGATGCACATCCAGGAAACTCAGCTCCACGGTGCCTTCCGTTTCAGCCAAAGTAATGACAGGCGCAGACTCAACGCTGCGCTTTGACATATCCAGCAAGAACTGCTCGAGCCCTCTCCTGAGAAGGGAAGAATGCGCCACCACCATGGCGTGAGTTCGAGGCGTTTGCAGCCGGAGCTTCAATTCCCCCTGGCTCTTCAGGTCACCGAGAAGCTCAACCACCAGCTGAGCCAGGCTGAAAACAACCAGTGGATCGCCTCGCTCCGCAGGAAAACGAACCAACTCGGCATCCGTGCCCTGCTCCCCTTGAACGTCCACACTACGCATCGCCGCAACATAGCCGCTAGTTACGCCCTCGTCTCCCGGCAAATGCCTCACCACCAAAGCCCACTTGTGCCCCTCAGAGTCCGTCGTAATCAGCTCAACGTCTTCTTGGGCAATGTCGGCCAGGCTCTTCGTTTTACCGAAAGCCTCGAGCACACGCGAGAGCGGAAGCTCTCCTGGCTTCAGCACGCCCGCCTCCTTTGTCGGTGGGAGAGGGACCTTGAGATCGGCCAATACCGAAAATAATACGCTACCAATCAGTCGCACATCACCGAAGGAGTCCGCATAGAGCAATCCCACCGGGGCGCTTTGAAACAGCACCGTCATCAGTGACAATTCCTCCAACATGTCGCGTGTTCCTTCGACCAAACGCGCTGGATGTTCCCACCCGAGCCCCATTTTCGCCTGCTTTTGCTCCTGGGCCAGGCGACGTTGGCGGGCCAGAGCCGCGAGGTCTGCCGCGACCCGTCGCGTCCGCTCTGGCGCATCTTGGTAGGCACTTTCCGCCTGAGGCCCCACGAGAATGAGGTAACCTTCGACTTCCTCGTCGGCGATCATGGGAACAAGCACGGCAGGCCAATCCTGCATCACCAGGTAGCGTCTCGTCACACAGGTCACGGGAACACCACGCTCATCCGAATACGGCGTGCGACGAATGTCACGACGTCGCTCCTTGATGATCGCTTCCGTGACGTCTCCGTGAGGCCACACCTTGAGGTGCCACTCGAAAGGGGGGAGCTCTGCGACGAGCACACTATCGGCCGGGTGAGCTTGCTCAGCCCGATCGGCCAAGCGACTCCAGAACTCCGCATCATCGTCCTCCACCAAGCCCACGGTTTTGTTCTCGAGCGAGGAGGCCAATAGCGCCTCTGCCTGCTTCTGCGCACTTCTGCGGGCGCGAGCCTCCGGCGCGAGGGACAGTCCCATCGCGAGCGCGAGACAAGTCGTGGCACTCACGCCAGGAAGGAGACCCCCGAAGCCCCAAGCACCGACAAAGCTCGCCGCAAGCACGGCGGAAAGTGCCCCGGCGCAGAGCAGAAGGGCCCCCCAACTTGCACTGGAGCCGACAGGCACGAAACGGCCGAGCTTTTTCGCGTAGGCCCCCAACGCTGCCAAGACCAAAAATAACAGCGACGCAGACGTCCGAGGCAGTGCCGCTCGAGAACCGTCCTCGACCAACGCACCAATGGCTGCCGCTTTTTCCTCCGTTGACGCTCGAGAAGACCGAAGGAGCTCGAGGCCCACCACAGCGATACGGTCCTCGAGCATGCTCGGCGGGGCTCGGCCACCAGAGAAATCGCTGAGCAACAGACTCGGTACTGCCCGTTCATCCCTCGGAGCCACCCAGCCCCCACCAATGGCCTGACCAAGAGCCGACTCATCGGCAATTCCTACGACGGCCTCCCCCACCTGAATGAAGTCTTGCTCGTGAGCCACGATGATCGATTTCGAACTGCTCTCCTGCAACGGACACAAATCCGGGATTGGCGAAAGAAGAACCAAAAGTCGAGGCCGGGCCTGCTCCACGAGCTCGGCAAGATTTGCGCCACAGTTGGAGTTCACCCGAGCGGGAACAGCGACGGTACTGCGCGGCGGGTTGCTCTTTCCGGCCAGCTTCAACTGCTCCGCATAAAGGAAGTGCTCGAGCTTTTCTAGGGGAAGGAGCAAAGTGAGCCCCACCGCGAGCACGATCGAAACAACCTCCCAAGGAACGACCGAAAGCCACTGTCGACGCGGCGCCGCCGCTTCGACCATGGGCCGCGGCGCTAGATATTCTTTAGGGATCCGGCGCCGGTTCTTTCGTCCGAAAAACTGCACAATGCATCGAAGATGAGAACTTCAGCATAGATGAGAACGAGCCTGTCGGAAAAGCTTGTGACTACTGGATTCAAAGCCTCGACCAAGTCCGTTCAATAACGAGCTCAGCGGGAGACCCAAGCGCCCCCGAGCTCCCACCTCTGGAGACAACCTCTTCGCTTGTGCTCCATCGGGTCTCAGTCATAATGGGATGCGCAATCCTTTAAAAAAAGGGAGGGGGGTGTGCTCATGGGTCATGGCACTGCGCCGCATAAATACTTTGCCCGCTTCCTCCAGTCCGAAGCGGTCTTAAGAGCAGTCATCGAAAGTCCTCAGCGCATCGTCATTTTCGCGCTCGATCGGAACTATCGCTACTTGGCCTACAACCAGAATCATGCGCGAACCATGCATCAAATCTGGGGGGTCGATATCGGCGTCGGGGCGAACATGCTCGAGCTCATCGGCCGCGACGACGATCGCGCCAAGGCTCAGGTCAATTTTGACCGGGCCCTGGCAGGAGAAAGCTTTACCCTGATCGAGGAATACGGAAATACGGAGCGGAAGCGACGCGTCTACGAGGATGTTTATAGTCCGGTCAAGGACGAGGCTGGCAACATCGTTGGCCTTGCGGTCTATCTCACCGATATTACCGAGCACCGCCAAGCAGAACTAGAGCTCGAACGCTACCGAAGCCACCTCGAACAGCTCGTGGAACAAAGAACTCGAGAGCTAGAATCAGCCCACACGCAGCTGCTTCACGCGCAAAAACTAGAAAGTCTCGGAGTGCTCGCGGGCGGCGTTGCTCATGACTTCAACAATCTGCTGGCCGTTGTCCTTGCGCGAGCAGAGCTTTGTCTCCATGCCCTTCCCGAGGAGAATTCTGCGCACACCCACTTGTCTATCATTCGTGACACAGCGATCGAAGCGCGATCCCTGACTTCGGAACTGCTCAACTATGCCGGCAAAGGGAAGCTGGCCCTGGTTCCAGTGGATCTCAATCAAGTCGTCATCAGCGCATCCCAGCTGGTGCGCGCTTCGACCAATAAGGGGATCCGCTTGGAATACTCACTTGGTGAAGATCCACTCCCCATTGCAGGTGATCCCACGCAGCTCCGGCAGGTCCTTGTCAACCTCATCAACAACGCCGCCGAAGCAATGCCGACCGGCAGCGGACAAATTGAGATCAGGACAAAGAAGCTCGAGGTCACAAGTGCCATGCTGCAAGACGTTTGGGGCAGCGAGATTTCCGTTGGACCTCATGCCTGTCTAGAAGTCGTGGACGATGGATGTGGCATCAGTCCAGAGCTCAGAGACAAGTTGTTCGATCCATTCTTTACGACCAAGCTCACCGGTCGTGGATTGGGTCTCGCAGCGGTACTCGGCATCGTCAAAAGCCATGGCGGAGGTATCATCGTAGAATCGCCCCCGGGCCAAGGAACATGTTTTCGCGTGATCACTCCTCTCGGTCAGCCCACGACCATCAGCAAGGAAAACGATGAGCCTCCCCAATCAACTCATCAAGAGGCCCATGGCTGCCTTCTGGTGGTCGACGATGAGACAAGAGTCCGCAGTGTCATTTCACAAACCCTCAAAACAGCAGGATACAGCGTGCTCGAGGCCGACGGTGGCCTGGCCGCTCTGCGAATTTTTCAAAATCATCTTCACGAGATCGACGCCGTGCTTCTCGATCTCGCGATGCCTGACATGAACGGTGAACGGACTTTGCGCGAGCTCAAGAAGCTGAAGAAGACCATTCCCATCATTCTTTTAACTGCCTACGCGGAGGATGAATTTCGCACTCGTTTCGAAAACGGCGACTGGGCGAGCGTGGTCGCAAAACCCTTTTCCTCCAAGGAGCTGCTTGGCGCATTGGATTCTGTCCTCTCTACCGGCGCTGACGAAAGTCGAACGCAACAAAGCAGCCACGAATCGTGACTCGAGCAGGAGAGCGCCTTTCCAGCGAGGGCCTTCCGCCCTCACTCCGAGCAGCGGCGCCCCCTCCTGGAAAGTCAGTGTTTGACAACGCCGGCGCATCAACCCCGGAAAGGCTTTCGTGCCGGCGTTCGAGTGCGTTTTAGTGATGCGAAAATAACATCCGCAACAGGGCTGGCTGAGGCGTTCCCGATTGGAATCCCAGAGTCCGGCTGAATGCGGAGCTCAACACGAAAGTGCGGCGGGCTCCCCATCTTCCTTTTGCTACTGCGATGCTGGAAGGACCATCCAACAGCCCTCCCTGCCCCAGTACTCTGATGCGTCCTCGTCGGCCGACCGAAACAAGTGCATCCAGTGCGTTGACGGCAACGAGCAACCTCCCGCCTCGATCAAAGGCAATTCCGTCGGCACCCCGTAGTATATCCCCTTGGGCGAAGAGCCGCGGCGCTGTCCAGCTCGCTCTCAATGGAACCCTGAGGATGGTTCCTTGGTCAGTGTTGGACAGGTACAAAAAGCGCTGCCACCGGTCCAGTGCGATGCCGTTGACCCCCAGCGCCCTGAACTGAAGTGCCGGATCCTCTGGATTTCCTTCGAGGAGCGGATGTTCAACGAAAACGTCGGCTTCTCCATCGGAAGTGATGACCCAGACGCGGCCCAATACCGGATCTGTCACATACAAATTCCCCCAACGATCGAAAACGAGATCGTTCGGGCCTCCCTCTGGATCGAGCTCAGCATAAACAGAAGCGGTCCCCGGCTCACACGCCCGCCAAACGAATGCGCCCTCGACTTCAGAAAGGCTGGTGCTGGCTGTGTAGACACAACCATCCGGCCCCACCGTCACTCCCAAAGCAAAGATAGGAAGAGGCAACGTAGCGTACGTCGCGATTGTCCCGTCTGCCTCGCGACGAAATATCGTATCTCCTACGGAAATGTAGGCACGACCATGAAAATCGAAAGCAACTGATTCCGGGATGTCCTGTCCGCTGACAAACGAATGAAGGACCTCGAAAGTTGCCTCCTTGCCCCAGCACACCGATGAGGCTTCCGCCTCTGCTCTCGTCGATAAAAATAGCCCGCCAATCAAAATCGCTGCGCTTCGAAGCGCATTCTTTGTGCACAAACCTAGCATGACTCCCCCCTTTTCTATTCGGCCGAACTTTCCGGGACCCCACTGTTCGGAGATCCGCCCAGGAGCCATTCTCCCAGACAGTACCCTTCTATACACCATCAGCCAACTGCAGCCAACTGACCTTGCTCAATGAGCGAGCGCTATCCTGGGCAGTCCTCGCCTCGTTCCCGTCTACAAAAGGCGCTTCGTCGCCCGCCCCCTTCGGGGCGAGGGCGGGCGACTTCGCTTTTTAGCCTGTATTGTGACGCTCAACCCCTCATTGCTTGTTTGGTTCGCATCCTTGTCGGATGCGAACTAG
>CAYTRQ010000049.1:0-20828 GCA_964440025.1 uncultured Polyangiaceae bacterium
GGGGCGCGGGGGCCGGCCCGGCGGGGGGCCCCGGGTCGTCGGAAGCTTTCGTGGAGCGGCCGGTCGGAGGCTGCTGAGGCTCTTCGGATTGCTGGGGGGCGGCGAGGGCGCGGCTAGAGAGGAGGGCTCCAAGAAGCAGGGAGGAGGCTGTGCCGGTCTTCATGGGGCGGCTGGTTACCACAAATTAAGCGCAACCGTTCCCCGCTCGGGCCGAATCGATTCGTCATGGAACCAGAGTCGTCGAATACGGCGGAGCTTCCTTCGGTGGAAGCTCCGA
Organism: uncultured Polyangiaceae bacterium; assembly: GCA_964440025.1. Classification (GTDB taxonomy): domain Bacteria; phylum Myxococcota_A; class Polyangia; order Polyangiales; family Polyangiaceae; genus NIC37A-2. The sequence continues at coordinate 278 of CAYTRQ010000049.1, forward strand.
GGCAGTGGAAATTGCGTCTTCTTTCACAAGGTTCGGAGCGCTGGCGTGTCATGAGGTTGGGGGACTCCGTAACCGTGGGAAGCGGCGATCGAGCGACGGTCACGGTGGCCGATCCTGCTGTCAGTGGAGTGCATTGTCGTCTCGAAGCGACGCCCCTCGGATTGCGGGTGACCGACGAAAACAGCCTCAATGGCCTTTTTGTCGGTGAGGGACGAGTGGAATCGGCCCTGCTTTCTGGCCAGCGTGCGAGCTTCTCAATCGGCCATACCACGGTCGTTGTGGAGTCGAGACGAGCGGATCGCGCCGAAGATGATCTTGGGCTCGTCGGCGATTCCGAACCCATCAAACGCTTGCGGCGCCGTATCCTGCGGTTTGCGTCGCTTTCCGCGCCCGTTTTGATCGTCGGGGAGTCGGGAACTGGCAAGGATCTCGTCGCCCGCCTCTTGCACCGATTCTCCGGGCGCCCGGGCAGCTACCTCCCGCTCAATGTTGCTGCCTTAGCGGAGAGCCTTCTCGATGCGGAACTGTTTGGCCATGTGCGAGGGGCTTTTACAGGGGCTGAAGCCGGTCGGGTTGGCGCGTTCGAACAAGCCCAGGAAGGCACTCTGTTTCTCGACGAAGTCGCGGATCTGTCTCTCTCGGGGCAGTCCAAACTTCTGCGAGTCGTGGAAGATAAAATGGTTCGACCTGTCGGGGGGACCCAAGCGAAACAAGTGAACGTGCGGCTGCTTTCAGCGACCTGTGCCCCTCTGGAGATACGGATGAGCGAGGGACGATTTCGCCCCGATCTGTACCATCGCCTCTCGACGCTCGTCCTCGAGGTGCCGCCGCTCCGCAATCGGAGGACGGACATTCCGCTCCTCTGCGATCAGCTCCTGCGACGGATGGAGACCGAGGTGGGGCCGAGGAGGATTCATCCGGCAGCGCTCGATTTGCTCACTCGATGCAGTTGGCCGGGGAATGTTCGAGAGCTGTCCGCGGTGCTGTATCGAGCTGCGGCCCTCTTTCCTGGTGAGGTGATTGAGCCAGGACATCTTGAAGTGCCTTGCGATCGTCCTCGGCGTGCCCGATCTCTTGAAGCGAGAGTTGCGCGACAGCTTCTCCAAAAGCATGGTTCTGTGAGCGCGGCGGCTCGGGCCGCCGGTGTTCCTCGCACGACCTTCCGTTCGGTACTGGAACGCAGCGGTGGTTCGCACTAAGTGTTCGAAGTGGTGAGAGCTTCTCTATCCAAGAGGTTCCTTCTGCTCGGTGCCCTGGCCACCTGCTGCCTCGGGGCGCTAGCCTTTCTTCTGCTCCATTTCCGGGAGCAGCCCGAAGGGCAGGAGGGGCCGGAACTCCTGGAGCTGCCGAATCGCACGCTGGGGCTTCCTCGTTCCGAGGGGGAGCCTTCTCGCGCCGAGCTCATCGCCGAAGCCGACCGGAAAGCGATCCTTGCCGAGCGGGAGTCGTCTCCGGAGCGAGGAGCCCGTCTTTTGTCTCAGGCGGCTGAACTGCGGGAAACGAGTTATCTTCTCGAAGGCAGGCGGGTTGATGTTCTCGAGGCGCTCGAGCTCTGGTCGAACTCCGAAGAGCGAGCGTCGGAAGAGACCTGTGACGCCGGTCTCGCTTTGATCCGTCTTCGCGCTCACCTGGGATCCGAGCCGGAGCGGACCTACCGGGATCTGTACATTCAGCGGGAGCGCCAGGCGGATCCCCAATGCAAGAAGCGAATTGACCGTGCCCTGGCCCTCTTGGCTGCCTATCGCCCCTCGGAGGAAGAGCTCGCCACCTTGCGCCAGAAGTTGTCGGATCAATCTCCTCCGGAGTCGGGGTCGGGGACGGTCGAAACGAAAACCGGTGGCCACGTTGATTCTCACGTCGTGGTTCCCGAGCTCAAGGCGGCGCTCGATCGCCCCACGCAGATCACGGAAGTCGAGCCGTTTGCGGCCGAACAAACGGCGCGGGTTGTCGTCCGCGTCACACACCCGACTCGCTTCAGCGTCGGGCTTCTTGAGGCAAGTGCCAGCCGAAGTCCGCGGCTTTTCGTCGACATTCAACACGCCACCTACGAAGGCCCGCCAGCATTCGAGGTTGGGGGTCTCGTGAAGCGGGTCCGGCTCGGGAAACGAAAGGATGCCACCCGGGTGGTTTTGGATCTCGAACAGGTCGTGCACCATCGCGTCTTTTACCTGCCGGATCCGTTCCGGTTGGTGATCGATCTGAGCGTTCAATCTCCTCAGAAATTGGCTCAACCCCGGGAAATTCGTCGCGTCGTGTTGGATCCCGGCCATGGAGGGAGCGATCCAGGCGCCATTGGTCCCAATGGGCTTCAAGAAAAGGACGTCACCCTCGATATTGCCCACCGCGCGGCTCCCCTTCTTGCGCGAGAGGTGGGCGTCTCCACGCTGCTGACCCGAGACGTTGACGTGTACGTGCCATTGGACGAGCGGGCAGCGCGCGCCAACGCCTTCCACGCGGATCTATTCGTGTCCATTCACTTGAATTCCAGCGAAGATCCCTCCACTCGCGGCGTCATGACGTTCGTTCTCGACGCCGCCCGGGACGAGGCGGCGGCCAAGGTCGCGGCTCGAGAAAACGCCTCGACCGAGGCTGCGGCCGCGGAACTGGCCAATTCCCTGTCTCGCATCGAAAGTGCCGATCGAAGAGCCGCTTCGGAGCTGTTTGCGCGATTGCTCCAGCGCTCTGCCGGAGCGTCGCTTCGCCAGGTTTATCCTGGAATCGAGGATCACGGGGTTCGCCGCGCCGGTTTTTACGTCTTGGCTGGAGCTTCGATGCCGGCCGTCTTATTCGAGGGCTCGTTCATTTCCAATGTCATCGAAGCTCAGAGACTCGATTCGAAGCAATATCGCCAAAGATTGGCCGATTCCGTGGTCAACGCCGTTCGGGCCTATCGCGAGGGGCTGTAGGTCAAGGTGTGACGGGGCGTCGTTTTGGAGAGGGGGTTCAAGAGCTCTGCCGAATTGACGGAACGCGGCGCGGTTTCTATGTTGGAGGGCTCCGCTTCTTGGGGCCATTTTCCCGGATTTCGGGGGGCGCGTCTTTTTCGATCCTCACCCGAGTTCCGGAGGAATCAATTGGAAAGAACTACGGACAGAATCGCTCGGAGCCAAGCGGAGTCGACCTCCTGGTGGGGGACGACCCACTCCGGGCACTGACCCAGGGCACGCACATGAACAAGTCTCAGTTGCAAAGGTTCAAAGAACTCCTCGAGGAGAAGCGCGAGGATATCATCCGCCGCGCCGAGCAGACCCTCTCCGAGGATATGACGCTCGATCAGGATGACCTTCCCGATGAGATGGACCTCGCTTCCAGCGAATACCTCCAATCGTTTACGTTCCGGCTGCGCGGCCGGGAAAAGGTCTTTCTCGACAAGATCCAGAAAGCGCTGGATCGCATCGACGACGGGAGCTTCGGGGTCTGCGAGGAGTGCGGAGAGCAAATCTCCGTGAAGCGACTCGACGCGCGTCCCGAGACCACTCTTTGCATTCGTTGCAAAGAAGATCAGGAACGCGTCGAACGCGATTTCGGCTGAGCAGCCTTCTTCGTTGTCGAGCGGGCGCTCGTCTTTCTTGCCGAGCTGGTCGAGCGCCGAGCTTTGTTGGTCTTGGGCTGGTTGGTCTTGGGCTGCTGCGCTGCCTTCGAACCGGCCTTTTCGCGGCTCGGCGCCTTCTCTTTTTGGGATCCTGCTGCCTTTTCTTGGCCAGAGGAAGAGGTTGCCGCGTTTCGTCCCTTTTCAGGCGTCTTGCTGTTCCCCTTGCCGGCAAGGGCCGCTCGCCCCTTCCAGGGGCGCCCCGCTTGCCTTTCGCGAATCGCGTCGAGAATTTCGCGGAGCGCGACACCGGTGTGACTCTGGTTCGACTTGGCAACTTCCTCGGGAGGCCCTTCAGCGACCAAGGCTCCGCCTCCGTCTCCGCCTTCGGGTCCCATGTCGATGATCCAGTCCGCGCACGCGACCAGTTCCAGATTGTGCTCGATGATGACGATCGAGTTTCCAGCTTCGCGGAGATCGAGCAGTGCTTGGGTCAAATGCTCGATGTCGGAAAAGTGCAGCCCGGTGGTGGGTTCGTCGAGCACGTAGAGCGTCTTTCCAGTTGCTCTGCGGCTCAGTTCTAAGGCGAGCTTGACGCGCTGAGCCTCTCCGCCCGAGAGGGTCGTTGCCGGTTGTCCGAGGGTGACGTACCCCAATCCGACCTGCTTGAGTGTTTTGAGCTTTTCGAAAATCCGCGGGATGGGCTCGAAGAGCTCCAAGGCGTCCTCGACGGTGAGATTGAGAACGTCTGCAATACTGCGCCCCCGGTAGCGAATTTCGAGCGTTTCGCGATTGTAGCGGCTTCCTCCGCATGCGTCGCACTTGACGTAGACGTCGGGGAGAAAATGCATTTCCACTTTAACGACCCCGTCGCCCTGGCAGGCTTCGCATCGTCCTCCTTTGACGTTGAAGGAAAAACGCCCTGGCTTGTAGCCGCGCGCCCGCGCGTCGGGGAGGCTCGAGAAGACCTCTCGAAGATCGGAGAAGATGCCGGTGTACGTTGCGGGATTGGAGCGCGGCGTGCGACCGATGGGAGCTTGATCGATGCTGATCACTTTGTCGATCTGTTCAAGTCCCTCGATGCCTTCACAGGGCCCGATCCAACCACTCGCGCCGTAGAGTTTGCTGCGGGCCGCAGCGAGTAGTGTGTCGACGATGAGACTGCTTTTTCCCGAGCCGCTGACCCCCGTGATTGCCGTGAGCACACCCAGGGGGAGGTTGACGGTGACGTCTTTGAGATTGTGCGCTCTTGCTCCGACGATCTTCAGCGCCTTGCGAGTTGAAGCCTTCTTTCGTTTCGGCGGTGCGAGGTACTTGTCGTAGGAAAGGTACGGACCCGTGATGGACTCGGGATTGTCCATGATATCGAAAGGCATCCCCTCGGCCACGACGGTTCCTCCGTGCGCTCCCGCAGCAGGGCCCATGTCCACCACGTGGTCCGCTGCGAGAATGGCGTCCCGATCGTGCTCGACAACGAGCACGCTGTTGCCCTTGAGCACGAGCCGCCGGACGGCGTCGAGAAGTCTTCGGTTGTCACGGGCATGGAGACCTACGGAAGGCTCGTCGAGGACGTAGAGCACACCGACCAGCGAGGCGCCGATCTGGGTGGCGAGGCGGATCCTCTGGCCTTCTCCTCCGGAGAGAGTTGCAGCCGAGCGATCCAAAGACAGGTAACCCAGTCCGACATCGATCAGAAAGCGGAGTCGATCCGTCACCGCCTTGATCAGCGGTTCGGCAACCGCCGCTTCCTTGCCGGAGAGGGCTCCGTCGGCGATGCCGAGCAATTGCTCGCGCAAGCGGGTCAGAGGGAATCGGCAGAGTTCGCCGATTGTGTAACCTCCCAATCTGACACTGAGCGCCTCGGGGCGGAGTCGCGTTCCATCACAAGCGCTGCAGGGTTGGGAACTGGTGAATCGGCTGAGTTCTTCAATCCCGATAGCACCTTCCTCGGGCTCTTCTCCTTCCTCTCCTTCGGCGAATTCCTCGTCCTCGAGCATCGCAAGGAGACGAGGCACGATGCCCCGATAGTTCTTCTCATCCCCGAAAAGAATGATGTCCCGTTTGGCTTTGGAAAGTTTCTCCCAGGGTTTGTCGGGATCGACTTTCAAAGCTTTGGCGACGCGCTGCACTTCCTTCGCGTTGGCTTCCGATCCGCGGCGCCCGAACGCGGCGACGGCTCCCTCCCGCAAGGTGCGGGTGGAGTCGGGGACGATGCGGCTGGGATCGATCGAAGCTTTCTTTCCCAGGCCGGCGCAGACGGGGCAGGCACCGTGGGGGCTATTGAATGAAAAGAGGCGTGGCTCGAGCTTGGGGAGGGTGATGCCATGCTCCCAGGAGACGAGTTGCTCACTCATCACCGTGAGCTCGCTTCCGTCCATATCATCGATCAATACGGTCCCATGGCCCAGCTTGAGCGTGAGCTCGACGGAGTCGGTGACTCGTCCCTTGATATCTTCACGGATGACCACGCGATCGATCACGACATCGAGGTCGTGGGGGCGGGTCGGGTCGACGCGGATGTCATCACCCAAGTCGATGTTTTCGCCGTCCACGCGAGCGCGCACGAAGCCGTCTCGTCGGAGCCGGGCCAGATGATTGGATAGATCGCTTTTCTCCCCGCGCGCGATGCGGGCGAGAAGGGTCACGCGACTGCCCGACTCGCGACTCAGAATGGCATCGACGATCTCTTGGACCGTGAAGGCTTGCAGGATCTCTCCCGAAACGGGGCAATGCGGAATGCCCACCCGGGAAAAGAGCAGTCTGAGGTAGTCGGCGATCTCGGTGACCGTTCCCACTGTCGAGCGGGGGCTTTTTCCGAGCGCCTTCTGTTCGATGGCAATGGCCGGACTGAGTCCCTCGATGCTCTCGACTCGGGGCTTGGGAAGCTGATCGAGGAACTGGCGGGCGTAGGCCGAGAGGGACTCCACATAGCGCCGTTGGCCTTCAGCGTAGATCGTATCGAACGCCAGAGACGATTTCCCCGAGCCGCTGGGTCCAGTGATGACGACCAGGCGGTTTCTTGGAAGATCGATGCTGACGTTCTTGAGATTGTGCTGTGCCGCGCTGGTGACGACAAGGCTATCCATGGTGGCGCCTCTAGCATACCCGGGGCCCGGGGAAGATAGTTCCAGCCGGCGTGAGGTCGTTTTCCGAGGATTTTTCGCGGAGTGGTTGGCCGCTGGGATGGTTGCCGACGTTCTTCCGTTCGAGTAGCGTTCCGGCCCTGACCCACCCTGGGCCTATAGCTCAATCGGTCAGAGCCCCCGGCTCATAACCGGGTTGTTCCTGGTTCGAACCCAGGTGGGCCCACGAAACTCCGCGAGCACCATTGCCCCCAAGCCAGTGAGTATTCAAGACAAGATCGCCAATCTGAGGTCGCTGTCCACGATGGATGCGACGATTCTGTCGCTCGAAAACGAGCTAACGGAAAAGCGCGCCGGGATGGATGAGAAGTCCACCTTGAAGGAGGGCCTCGACCAACGGGTTGAGCGGCTGACCCAAAGCGTCAACGACATGGAGGCGACCCGCAACGAGCTCGTTGGCGAGATGCGCGAGACTTCCAACCAGATCGATCGCTCGCGTGAAAAGATGATGCGGTGCCGCAACGAGCGTGAGGCCAACGCGGTTCAACGCGAACTCGAGGAATTGCGCAGGGTTTTTCGCGAAAGGGATCAGGAAACGCAGAAACTCGTGGGATTGATCGACGCGGCGCGGGCCGATTTGGAAAAGGCGACGGAAGAACGGGACGCGGTGGCTTCTCAGATCGACGCCACGGCCGGTGAGGCCGTGGGCGAGATCCGAGAGCTCGAAACGCGCCTTTCCGAAGAAAAGAATCGACGGGCGAAACTTGCGCAGGAGGGGGATCCGTCGCTGCTACGGAAGTACGAAGCTATCAGGAAGCGGCGAGGAAGTGGCGTAGCGGTAGCTCGAGCGGGAATGTGCGCGGCGTGCCATATTTCACTCCCGCCCATGCTGTATCAGCGCATCATGCAGCAAACTGAGCTTTTTCAGTGTCCTAGCTGCCATAGGCTCCTCTACCTCGCTCCGCCGGAGCAGCCCGAGGACGATGCCTCGCAGGAGGCTAGTGCTGCAGAGGACGGTGCTTCAGAGGACAGCTCGACTGGCGGTCCTGCAGAGAAGGAAGCGCCGAAGAAGGGCGATTCGTCTTCTGCACAAACGGGTCACTGAGGGAAATGGCCCGGGGGGGGGCTTTGAGGTGCGGATTGGACGGCAGCCGATGCGATGAAGGCGTGCGCGAACTGTGGCCGACTCTACTCGGCCGAAGCCGGATTCTGCCCTGTGGATGGCAGTCCTCTCGTGGGGGCGAGCCAAGCGCCGGCGGCGCCAAGCTCCGGCGACTCCCGGCTGGGGCACGGGTTGCTCCGGCGCTACGAGCTTCGGCGGGTGGTGGCCGACGGCGGCATGGGCCGGATCTACGAGGCACTCGACCTCGAGAAACGCCGCAGTGTCGCAGTCAAAATCCTTCATCCTGAGGTTTCGGCCGATTCGGTTCAAGTCGAACGTTTCAGGCGCGAGTTCGAAGTCGCCTCCCAACTCAGTCATCCTCATATTACGAAGGTATTCGAGCTCTCGCGGACTCAGAGCGGCGAGCTCGCGCTCGTCATGGAGTTTCTCGAGGGCGAAGAACTCCGGGCCACGCTGACCCGCACGCGCCTCCTTCCCCTAGCACGGGTGTTGCGAATGGTGTCCCAGCTCGCTTTGGCGCTCGACCAGGCTCACGTCCATGGGTTCGTCCACAGAGATCTGAAGCCCGACAATATTTTCCTATGTCAGACTGTTGAGGGGGACATTGTTAAGCTTCTCGATTTTGGCTCGGTGAAGGACCGGACCAGAGACGCGGCTCAGCTGACGACCTTTGGAACGACCATCGGCTCGCCCTACTACATGCCTCCGGAACAGGCTCAAGGGATGGGAACGCTCGACCATCGCGCTGATGTCTGGGCTTTGGGGGTCATCACCTACGAGACGCTCTGTGGTGAGGTTCCCTTTACGGGTGAGCAGAGTTCGCAGGTTCTTTTTTCGATCCTCACCCAGCAGTCGGCTCCCCTGAGCGAGGCGGCCTCGCGAGCGGGACAGTCGGTCCCCGTTGCCGTTGATGGGGTCATCAAGAAAGCGCTGAAGAAGGCGCCGGAACTTCGTTTCGGTTCAGTGGGGGAGATGGCGGATGCGCTGGGGAGGGCTTTGGGGCTTTCGGGCGACCACCAGCAGTGGGCCCAGGAGCGTGAAGACGTTCTGGAGAGTTCACTTCGGCGGCGCCGTGCGGAATGGACGCGGGAGCGACACCTGTCGCGTGCCTCCTCTGTCGAGGTGGCATTCTTCGGCGATGAGCGAGGACTCGACGAGGAGGACGAATTGCTCGAGATGAGACCGCCTCCGCCCATCAGTCTGCCGCCGGGATCGAGTTTGCCGCCGGGCTCGACGAAAGTGCCACCGGGAGCGAGTTTGCCGGGAGCGAGCTCACCGGGAGCGAGTTCGCCGCCGGGATCTGCAGGGACCACTCCTGAGAACTTGCGAGGGGGCCGGCGCTCTGCTGGACGAGGCCCAGCGTTTGCACATCCGCGATTTGCTGGGCTGAGCCTCCGGTCGCTTCTGCTTCTGGTGATTGTGCTGCTGGTGCTCGGGGGGGCCGTCTTCTTTTTCGTGGGGCTCGGGTCATTGGAATCGGGGTGAGCCGAGGGCTCCTGGCCGTCTTGGGCGCTTCCCTCCTCTTGTGGTATCGGTCACTCATGCGGCTCTCTCTGACCTTTTCCTTCTTGTCGGCATTTCTTTTCGCTGCGTCAGGTCTGGCCCTGGGGTGCAATGAAAGCGACGAAAAGTCGGCATCCTCCCACAACCAGGAGCAGGTCGCTTCATCCAGTGCTCCAAACGTGAAGGAAAATGCTGCCCCGACTCGGTCCGTTCAAGGCGTTCCGAAGCAAGCCCGGGCGCGCTACGAAGAAGAGGCATTCACCCTTGAGCTGAGTGGTCCCGATTCGGCCGTGGCGGGGGAGGCGATCGAGCTTCAAATCGTGCTTTCGGCACAAGGGGGCTACAAGGTCAACGAGGAATACCCCATTAAGTTCGAATTTTCAGAGGCAAAGGGAGTTTCGCCGAGTCAAACCGTCGTGACCAAAGACCAAGCGACCATCGAGAAGAAGCGGGCGAAGCTCCCTGCGCAGGTCAAACTGGGCGATCCTGGCGCGCACGACGTCGCGGGTCGGCTCTCGTTCAGCGTTTGCACGGACGAGCGCTGTCTCATCGAGAAGCGAGATCTGAAACTGACCATCAACGCTTCGTAGAAGCGTCGGCCGCTCCCTCCCTCGACGCCTCGGAGAAGCGTCGGCCGGCCCCTCTCAAGACCCGTCGGCCGTGCGCTCATGCTTGCTTGCGGTCCGAGCCTGCTGGCCGCGCTCTTGCCTGCTTGGTGCGTTCGCCGCCGTGCTCACTGGCAGGCGGTGAGGGGGCGGGGGCCTTTGTGGGGGAGGGCGGTTGTGGCATGGGGCCGGGCTGTATGGCCGGACCGTGCGCTTGCTGTGGATAAGACTCTTTTTTCGGTACGCTGCCCACCATGGTCGATTCGATCGCCGAGCATCTACAGAAGTTGTCTGGGGAGGTGGAGGCTGGTTTCGAGCGTCAACAGCGAGTGCTGTCATTTGACGAGTATCTCGCAGCTCTCGACGAGCGTCCCTACGTATTTTGTCGGGATGCCAGCGCCTACGTTCGCGACATGCTCGATTTCTACGGAACGGAAAAGAGGGAGACCCCGGCGGGCGAGCAGCTGCACTATCGTCTTTTCGATCAGCCCTTTCTTCCCGAGGAAGAAAGGGCGGGCGCGGCTCTCGTGGGTCAAGAGACGGTCCAGCAAGAAATTTCTCAGGTTCTTTCGAGCTTCGTTCGAGTTGGCGCGCCCAATCGCGTGATTTTATTGCACGGGCCCAATGGCTCGGCCAAAAGTACGATTGCCGCCTGTTTTCTTCGGGCCCTCGAGCACTATTCCGCGGAGGAGGAGGGAGCGGTTTATCGCTACGACTGGGTCTTTCCCAAAAAGCAATCCGTCCGGGGGGCGATTGGTTTTGGGGGTGAGCGAGAGGTGACGCGTCCTTCAGACAGCTATGCTCATCTTCCCGATGAAGATCTGGACGCGCGTGTGCGGTTGGAAGTGCGCGATCATCCGCTCTTTTTGCTTCCGACCGCCGTGCGGCGCAAATTGCTGTCTCGTTACTTCAAAGGGGAGAAGAGGATCCCGCGTTGGCTTTCGACGGGAAGCCTCTGTGACAAGAGTCAGAAGATCTTCCAGGCACTTCTGTCGTCCTATGAAGGAAAGCTCGACGAGGTTCTTCGCCATGTACGCGTGGAACGCGTTTTTTTCTCGAGGCGCTACCGAATCGGGGCAGCCACACTGGGCCCCGAGCTCAGCGTCGACGCACGGGAGCGTCAACTGACGATGGACCAGAACCTTGCGGCACTTCCCGTGAGTCTGCAGGACCTTTCACTGTTCGAGGTTTCTGGGGAGTTGGTCGACGCCAGTGGCGGCATTTTGGAGCTCTCCGATCTGCTCAAGCGACCGCTCGACGCCTTCAAATACCTTCAAATTACGGCCGAAACCGGGGAAGCCTCGCTCGCTTCGCAAACCTTGCTGGTCAACACCGTGTTCATTGCTTCGGGCAATGAACAACATCTCAAGGCTTTTCGTGAACACCCGGAGTTTTCGAGCTTTCGCGGCCGTCTCGCGTTGATCCGAGTTCCTTATCTGTTGGATTACCGCAAGGAGCGTCGGATCTACGAAAATCAAGTTTTGTCGCCGACTCAAGGGCACGTAGCTCCCCACGCCGCGGAATTGGCAGCGCGATTCGCCGTTCTGACGCGACTCGAGAAGCCCGATCCTCAGCGATATGAAAGCAAGGACCGAAAGCTCGTTAGTGAAATGACGGCTTGGCAGAAACTCGAACTCTACGCCGGCAGCTTTGAGGACTTGCGTTCGTACGGGTCGACGACCAGCTTGTCGCAGTTGACGGGACGATTGCTCAAGGAGTGGGACGCTTCGTCTCGATTCGAGGGGGCGGAAGGCGTCAGCCCCCGCACGATGAGGACGGTTCTACTCGAGGCTGCGGATCATCCTGACTTCGACTACTTGTCTCCGTTCGCCGTGCTCGATGAGCTGGAGGAGCTTCTGGAAAAACAGGAGGACTTCTCTTTTCTTCGTCGCGATCTCGAGGCCGGAGGCTATCACGATCCAAATGGAATGGTGCAAGCGTTGAGGCGTTGGCTGTTCAATCGCATCGAGGAGGACCTCAGTCAGGCAAGCGGTTTGGTTGAAGAAGCGAGCTACGATGAGTTGATGAACCGCTACATCGAGCATGTGAGCGCCTTCGTCAAAGGAGAGAAGATGAAGAGCCCCGTAACGGGAGAGCACGAGCCGCCAGATGAGAGCCTCATGGGGGAAGTCGAGGGGCTTCTAGGTCGGGACGGGCTCAGCGCCGAGGACCAAGCGCAGGCCCGGGCCGATTTTCTTGGGAGGATTGCCGCGTGGTCTCTCGATCATCCCGATCAGCCGATTCGCGAGTCGGAAGTGGTGCGAGAGGTCCTTGCGCAGATCAGGCGTGCGGTGTTTCAACAGCGACAGGCTGCTGTTGCTCATTTCTGTCATCTCTTGGTGGATGAGGACCTCCCGCGCAGCGCGGCGGAGCAAAAACAGTTGGAGAGCGCGGAAAGATGGCTGACCCAGGAGGCTGGCTATACGAAACGATCCGCGCGAGACGCCGCGGCTCACCTCATCGCGGAACGCGATGCGGAGACGCAGCCTGGTGCCGATGGAGATGAAAAAGCGAGCTCGGAGCGTTCACAAGGCGATGGTGCCGAAGGCCAGACTTGAACTGCGTCATCGTAGACCTCAACGATCGCGCCTACGTTGCCGGAGCGGAGGCCGCTTTCGGGAAGGTCTCGGGTGAGAATGACGGTGTCGACGGAATCCTGTTGAGTCGCGACGTCACTCTGCAATTTCAGGCCAGTCAAGATGAAGAGCACACTCAAGTACGAGTCGTGGCCGAAGGAGTGAAGAAGGACTTCAGAAATCGTTCGTTCGATTACATGCTCTTGGCGCTTGGCCCTTGCCCGTCGATAAGGTCCTGCAAGTGCTCGTACAATGGATCGACGTATCGTGGCTCTTTCCACTCGGCGTTCAATGCCTCCATCACGTGATGTTCACTGATCTGATGACCATGCTCGTAGCAACGGACAACGGGATGCAAGAAGGTGCTCTCGGCTGAACGCTCGACTTGTGACGGATGTGCCCGCTCGATGTTGAAGGGGTCGACGTCAGTGTAGTCTCCGTATTCGAGGCCGTCCGCTGGAGGCCGTTACTGGCCGGTGTGGTTAGGGGGGTTGTAGCTATCTCGCTTTTTGCGCAGATCGTCGAGCCAGCGCGGGTAAGCTTGGTCGAAAAACGAGTCACTTAGAGCGCGATCGCACGGTACGGCATCAAACGGATCAATACCTTTCCAGCGATAGATCTTGCGCCCGACGGCATCCTTCTTCGCATATTCGTAGATGAGTCTAGCCGTGTCGAGTGCTTCGCGGCGGTCGGTATTTGCGGCTTCAAGCACAAAGTGGCGCAAACATCGAATAGACGCACGGAGCTGGGCTAGGCCGTGTTCATTGTCGTATTTGGCCGCAAGCTCGACGACGTTCGATGCTCGACTTCGCATACAGAGGAGAGGGTGCATCACCCAAAAATCGTGTGAACCGTTTTCGTCCAGCGGGACGGAGACGGCGGTGTCGCGCACCTCGTCCGGGTCGTTCGGCATGCTTCGACGGAGGAAATCAATTTCGCATTCCTCACCGTTTTCCATGGTGAGCACGATGATGCCGGTCTGCTCTGTGGTGTGGTCTTTTGCTGGCTTGCGAGCCTTGACGTTGAACACCCGCGCCACCCAATCGACCGCGTGTTGCTCCGCCTGAAAGTCAACGTCCTTGCTCGTGAACGCTGCCGATAGGCTAGGGTCGTGGTTGCGGTAGCGGTCGGCCCAGTAGTTGACGGCTTGTCCACCAATCAAAACGATTTTCGGTGCAGAACCGGCGGCTGCGCGCTCCGCTTCGGAAAGCTTGCGCAGGATTTCGCGTGTATCGTGGAACCTGAAGCGACGCGGCACGCGACGGGTTATGCGCTTTTCTTGCGCAGGTTCCTGACTGACGGTACTCGCGAGAAATCTAGAGGGGCTCGGCTGGCGCGAATGAACGAGTTTTCTCGGACGAGATCGGCCTGGCTTTTCTGACCCTTCGCCAGCGCAGCCCGATCGGCCTCGCGCGATCGCTGCTTCTCGCGGACTCGTTCGGCTGGGTTGTAGACTAGTGCTGCCATCGGTTGCTTCCGTCGTGGTGGTAGGCTCGAGCCCTACCGCTGACAATTAGTCTAATCAGACTATTGTTCTAGCGCACTAGAAATCGAGGCTAGTCGGGGGGGAAAAATGCCCCACCGGTTCGGACGTACCCGACGAAAACGGCACCCGCGGTCGACTTTGCGTTTTGCCGCGCTAGCCCGGCTCGGGCAAGCACTTTCCGCACCGCACGTGCGGCGCATCTCCGGCCGCCGTTCCGAGGAGTATCCACCAATCTGGCGGTAACCGGAGCCCGCTGCAACTTCCGGGCAACTTGTAGCAGCACCCGTTTTCGCTGGTTGCCTCGACCGCCCCAACCAGCTGTTTTTCGGTGCCGAAGGCCAGACTTGAACTGGCGACCCTACCGTTCGAGCCGTCGCGGAGAACCAGGACGGTTGATGTGGCGCGACAGCGATTCGCTGAGCATACTCTCGGCGCCCCGCCGTTTCTTCATGTGGCGTAGTATCGGCGGGGGGTCATCGTGACCGACAAGATGCAGATCCCCACTGTCGGTTGGCTCATCCAGTTCAAGGACCCCGAGGAAACTCTCGTGAGCGCTATGCGCTACGCCGACTGATGCATGGTGACATGTATGCGATGGGTTCGGCGCCACCGGCCATGCCTGCCGCGTTGGGCTCGCAGACTGTCTCAGAAATCGTAGTACGGCCCGATGTTCATGCGCGCGTGCCGACCGAAGTTCGAACTCGAATCGACTGGCCAGTCGGACGAACGTGATGGTGTGAGCTCGCTAGCAGGCGCCTTTTAGCGATCGTTGTATAGGAGAGATTCCGCGTCAGATCGTTGCTCCAGATAGAAGCCCAGGCTGGCAACCGTAAGTTGTTCGCAAGGTGCTTGTTTCATATTTCGTATGCTGAGTCAGTTGGCATATAGTTCTTCTACGTTTTCCAGGGAGGGTTATGACATGAAACGAGACTTGGTTCATTCGGGCTTGTTGTTGGCAGTTTCCGGTGCGCTGGGCCTACCTAGCTGTGCTGATGACGAGGCAGCCGACGGTGTGGGCACTGGAGGGCGTGCCAATCTCGGGTCAGGAGGAGCGCTCACCACCGGTGGCGCGGGTACCGGTGGCGCGGGCACCGGTGCTCGTGCCAACCCTGGATCGGGGGGAACGCTTTCCACCGGTGGAGCGACTGGTTCCACCTGTGACTCGACGAATCCGGCCGGCCGCACTTGCAGTGATGCGGCTAACTGCGAAGTGGAGTGCGACTGTGGCGACGGGCTTTTCGTCACGATCGGACAATGCACCAACGGGACCTGCGCCGACGTGGTCGGTCAGTGCGACGACGCCTGCAGCCAGAGTGGTGGCGAATCGATGGGATACTGCTTTGTCGGCGAAGCCCCGGCGTCCGGTTCAGGTGGAAATGGTTCGCAGACCTCCGGCGGCGCGGCTTCGGGAGAGGACTGTACCGATCATGGCGACTGCGAAAGCAATGTCTGCTTCCGCGCCGAAGGCAACCAACAGGGCTACTGCACGGCAACTTGTTCGTCCGCAGACAGCACAGGGGATGCCGAATGCCAACAGAAGGACGGCATGGAGGATTGGGAGTGCTGGTTGGCAACCCACGCCGAGGACGGCGAGGCCCCGTACTGCGTCCCGCCTCAATGACGAATTGCTTCCTCGATCTATCTGGGGGGGCTGAAGGAATTCCGCGCAAATTTTTTTGAAAGAAGGCGTCGCCGTGATCACCTACACTATTTGTTGGATTCGAAGCCCTTACCAGCGCTGTTACGGGGTGGTCCCCCACACCCCGCTGGCACACCGCGCGAGCCAGCCGAGCCAGCCGAGCCAGCCAAGCCAGCCGAGGGTGCCGTCCGCGCGGGCGCCACCATCCCACCCCACCGTTCGATCCCACCGCGGGCGCCGGTTCCTCCAGTTCGTCGCTCACAATCCGCACTTAACGCAAATTCGACGTGTGACCGGAACGTGATACAATAAATGTATTATGTCCGATGAGACCAAGAAGGAGCAAGCCCGAGACCTCCTGCTACGCCGACGACCTACGGGATGCCCTGGAGGCGCTGGAGAACCGACCGAAGCCCGATGGCTGCGCCGGCCTCTTCGCTCACGAACGGATCACCGATGCGCTCGAGACGGTCCAATCCCACCTCGACGCCATCGACCCGGCTCCGGTTGAGGCGGCGAGAGAGAAGGCGTTACTACGGGGATTGGCATCAACTGAAGATGCATGCCGCGGCAGCTTAAGAGATTTCCCGGCGATATCCAGCGCTGGAGGAGGAGCTTGCTCCGCGATTCCGCGTAGTGAAATGATATTCCCGCCCGGCGATACGCTCATGGGCCGGCCGGTAGTAGCATCGCCTCACCTCCAGCGGGCGTCCTGGGGGTGAGGCACTTTTTTTGCGGCGCTTCGGGGCACCTCGTTGGTTCATCCGTCACGCCCAAGCTGACAGCGCATCTGCGGGTATCGGATCTCTCGGAAACCTTCAGGTAGATGTTCGAGAGGCTGGATGCAATCGAATACGTCAATACGTTTGGTGGCCCAGAGCTTGGTACCGAGACGCCCTTTGGCGAACTCGAAAAGGTCTTCGTACAGTTTGAGGACCTTGCGTGGGCCCCGATCTGCAGCTGCCAGTTCCTCCGCAAAGTGCTGAAACACCTGCATGGCGGCGCGCATCTGGGCGTTGCCGTGCGGGTTGTCGTACTTCAGTTCTCCCTTGTGCCTGATCTCGAGCACATTGAAGATGCGGCTCTTGACGCAATGCAGAGGGTGCATGACCCGAACGCGCCCCCACGTGGTGGGAAGGGGGATTGCAGCATCCCAGATTTCCTGGGGCGTGTTGGGGGCCGATCCATCTTGAAAGTCGATCTTGAGCCCGTCTCTTTCGTCGCCGACAAATACGATGGCATTCATCGGAACAGCCTCTTTCACCCGGTTCACTTTTTGGCACCTGGCCTGGAGCGCCAACGCACACGCAGCTGCGAGTTTCGCATCTCCCACGACGTCGATGTCTTTGCTTGCAATTGGGACCGCAAAAGGCATCTGTCCCTGCGAGTAGTAGTGAACCCAAAGATTGACGGCCTGCCCACCTACCACAATGGGTTCAAGGCCAGCGGCATACAGGTCAGCAAAAACACTGTCACACTCGCGCCAGGTAAGCTTGCGCGGCGGAGCGCTCACCACCAGTCGCTGGTGGATTCTGCGAAGTTGATCCGCTCTCCGCTCAGACGGATCGCCGTGTTCTCTTCGTGGAGCTGTTCCGGCGTCGTGCGGCGCTCTGCAAGCGCTTGCATGTCCTGGTCGCGAGAAGCCTGCTTCTCCTCTACACGGACGGTTGAATCGCTGTAGTCGGTCATTCTAGACGCTCCTAGGCCCATTGAACCTACTTCAAACTTACGTCCGAGCAACACCCTTGGCCAAGAGATTTTTTAGCGTCCAACGTATCTAGCTGATATCGCTGGATAAATTTCGCTCAAGGCGGATCGGCTGCCGCCCCCTTGGAAGGCGGGGGCGCCCCGACAACTCAACCTCCCGGAGGCGGCAAGCACTTTCCGCACCGCACGTGCGGCGCATCTCCGGCCGCCGTTCCGAGGAGTATCCACCAATCTGGCGGTAACCGGAGCCCGCTGCAACTTCCGGGCAACTTGTAGCAGCAAGGGTAGCAGCACCCGTTTTCGCTGGTTGCCTCGACCGCCCCAACCAGCTGTTTTTTGGTGCCGAAGGCCAGACTTGAACTGGCGACCCTACGCTTATGAAGCGTATGCTCTAACCGACTGAGCTACTTCGGCTTTCCCTAGCAGCGCTGTGGGGGCGGCGAATATGGTTTTCTCCGTGACGCGTGTCAAGCGTGTCGATTTCGCGCGTGCAGGGCGCGGGCACCGAGTCGGTGCTCCTCGTGGATGAAACGTTGCTTGAAGCGCGCCCTGGAAACCGCGCGTTTCGACATCGAACGGAGGACACGCCGCTGCTACCGCTGGTTCGGAGCTCAATTGTCGCCGAAAAGCGAGTTGATCTTGGAGTCGAGGGCAACTGCGATCTTGTACAAGCTCGAAATCGAGGGGCTCGATTCGGCTCGTTCGATTTGCGAAAGCAAGGAGATGCTCAGGCCCGTTCGTCGACTCATCTGCTTGAGGGTCAGCTCTTGTTCCTTGCGGAGGCCACGGATCGTATCGCCGATGATCTTGTGAAGTTGCTCTTCAGGGGTCCGGGCGAGCCCCTTCTTTTTCATGACGCGCGTGAGCACTTCCCGGAACTCATCGACGTTGAAGGGCTTTTTGATGTAGTCGACCGCGTCGAGCTTCATCGAAGCAACTGCCGTCTCGAGATTGGGGTGGGCGGTAAACATGACGACGGCTACGTCGCTGTCGATGGCTCGAATTCGCTTCAACACCTCGATGCCGTCGAGCTGCGGCATCATCACGTCCAAAATAATGACGTGAAAAGATCCTTGGCGAACTTCGTCTTCGACACGCGTTGGGTCGCTCTGCGTTCTGACTTCGAACCCGTCCTTTTCGAGGAGGGTCTGCATGTATTCAAGAATGGCCTGGTCGTCGTCGACGATCAGGATATTGACGTTGGGAACTTCGATGGCCACGGGTGGTCGCTCCAGAAGGCCCCACCTTTCGGTGGGCTAATCGTCGAAAAAGAGGGCCGTCCAACAGGACAAATCGCCTGTTTTGGGCTTCCAGTGTGGGCACAATACACGGCTGGCTTTACCGTGTCACTATATTGAAGCGGAAAATCAGCGATCGACCGAAAAATCTGCTCTTTGAGCTCTCAATTGTTTTATACTGGTCGCATGGTAAAAAACTGTCCCTGGAGTGGCGTCGATTCCAGTGTCCGTTGCGCCGTGGTTCGGGTCGCGTGGATGGGGCTTTTGGTCTGATATGCCGAGGCCGAGAACCGATGTCCAACCACGAATCGTTTCTGCAGCACGAAGACGCTTCGTCGAAGACGGGGTGGATGCGGCCTCGCTGCGTCACATTGCTCGAGATGCCAAGACGAGCATTGGCATGATCCACTACTACTTTCGAACGAAGGATGAGCTGTTTTTGGCGGTCGTCGAGGAGATCTATCAAAAGCTTCTCGAGTCGCTTTCCGCGGCCTTGGCCGGGGGCGGCTCGACCCGGGAACAAATCGAAAGTCTCTATGTGCGTCTCTCCGAGATGACGACACAAGAGTCCGAAATCGTGCGGCTCGTCGTCCATGAGGCGCTCCTTTCTACGGAGCGCTTCGAGAAACTGTTGACACGTTTTCTTCGCGGGCATGTCCCCATCGTTCAGAATACGCTGAATGAGGGACAAAGAACCGGCGAGCTGCGCCGGGACCTGCACCCACTCGCTCTTCTTGCTGCAACGATGGTTCTGGGTGGGGTCCCGCGGTTCGCTCTACGTGTTTTAGGAGAAAAGATGCCGCCGTGGCCAATCCCCGAGCCTCGGGACTTCGTCCATCAGATGGTGGAGGTTCTCTTTGCGGGTGTAGGAGCGAGTTCGGGAGAGCCATATCGATAGGGGCGTGGCTGCCGCCCTCCTTCGCTCAGAAACGATCGTGTCTGCGCGTCTGCACCCGAACGCCGGCACACAAGCTCGGAAGGTTCCGCCACCGCTGGCGCGGGTGAGGTGGGCGTCGGCAGAGCCTCTCCCAAGGGCCCATTCGATGCGACCGGTTGCTTGCTGAGACGCGCCGAACGGGGACCCCCTTCGCGGGTGTTCTAGAACGTTTGCGCGTTGGATTGCAGCCTTTTCTGCTCCGCCAGAGATTCGAGTCGCTCGAGGCTATTTCGCAATCGTTTCTGAAGAGCCTGCTGTTCGTAGACGAACTCCAAAGCGCGCCGCTGCACCGCAACTGCGCCTTCGAGATCGCCGCACCGCTCGAGGACCGTTGCGTACATGGAGAGCACGTTTGGATCGATGGGAGCGCTGCTGGCGGCCCGTCTCCCGAGGACCAGCGCGCGATCGGTCTCGCCCGTCTCTGCGAAGAACTGAGCAGCGAGCAGCAGTTCGAGTGGGGAGGTGGAGAGAGCGATGAGCTTCTCGACCTTCGGGCGGAGTTCTCTCAAGATCTCGCCTCGCTCTCGACCTCCGCTGCTCTCGAGCTGGTGGCTCAACCAAGCTCTCAGGAATTGCGGGTTCTTCGGTGCGAGTTGGACCGCGCGATCGAGGTCACGTTTGGCGTCTGCCATCTTCCCTTGAGACGCCGCGAAGGCGCCTCGCAAGTAGTAGGCTTTTGGCGTTGGCGGTTGGGAGTGCACCGCTGCGTCGATTTGTTCCAGGAAGAGGGCCTCTTTCTGTGCTGCGGGACGAGTCGCTGCCAGCGCCAGTTTGGCGAAGAGCACGTGCTTGTCTCCCGTGCCGAGAGTGCGAACCTTGGGCGCTTTCCGAGTGCTGGACTCCTGATAGGGGGCTACGCCGACGGAGAGGTTACCGGCCGTCAGGTATGAGCGGAGGTCTTCGTTGAGTTTTTCGGGCGCGACGTTCGCGAAGGCCTCTTGCCACGCATGCGTTACGCTGGTCGTTCTCACTGCACGCCGAAACTGGTCGAACCGACTCGAGTACTCGCCCTCCGCGTCCATGAGGAAATGGACGAACGCCCAAGCGCCGAAGTAGTTTGCGGCAACTTGGATATCGGTGGACTCGTAGGGCGAGTCATTTTCTAGCCCGTAAAATTCTTGTGCG
>CAYTRQ010000050.1:0-20627 GCA_964440025.1 uncultured Polyangiaceae bacterium
CGCTCGAAACGTGAGTTGCCGAGGCACTAGTGCCTCGGCAACACATAGCGCCCGTCGCTGAATGGCTCCTTGCTCGTGAGTTTCGCATCGCTTGGGATGCGAACGCTCCGGCATAGAACACGCGCTCAGTGACTGCTCTCCGTAGACGCTTGCAGGACCAATGTGGTCAGATCCGAGCCGAGAGCGCGCTGGACTTGTCGCTGAGCGCGCCGCCAGGGTGCGATGGCTTGCACCAACAATTTCCGACCAGCGGGTGTGACTTCCACGAGACGGCGCTTGCCGTCCGGAACCAGCCGGAGACCGCGGCAGTCGAGCTATCGGCCGCTGCTTCAACGCGGCCGCCGAAACCTTCTTCGTGCCGACTCGATCTTCTTGAAGCCGATGCAATCCTCGACATGATCGTTGATGAGTCCCATCGCTTGAAATAAGGAGTACATTGTTGTGGGTCCCACGAACCAAAAGCCCATTTTCTTCAGAGATTTCGAGAGTGCCAGCGATTCGGGGCACGTCGTGCGCGTTTGAGGGGGCGGAAGAGTCTTTGTGTCTGGCTCGTAGCTCCAAATGAGGGCCGCCAAAGAGCTGCCGTCCGCGATGAGAGTTTCCGTGGCTCGTGCATTGGCAATAGCGGCTTCAATCTTTGCGCGGTTCCGAACAATGGCCTGGTTGTTGAGCAAGCGGTTGATGTCTCGCTTTGTAAACCGAGCAACGCGTTCGATGTCGAATCCGTGAAAAGCCTCGCGAAATGCTTCGCGCTTGGCCAGGATGGTTCGCCAGCTGAGCCCCGACTGGAAGCTCTCGAGGCACAGTTTTTCAAACAGGTCTTGGTCCCGTCCGACGGGAACTCCCCACTCTTCATCGTGGTATCTGACGAAGTCGGGGGCGGAATAGCTCCATGAGCAACGTGGCTTTTTGTCTGGACCGACAACGGCGCGGCTCATACAAATCTCTCCGGGAGTTCTTCGAACAAGATTTTTGGCTGCTTTGAGAGCTTGAGAAAAAGAAAGCACATCGGGATCTCCGAGTCAGATCGACGAGATTTGACTTCGTTTTCCTTTTTATCCAGGCCGTTTCTGCTTGAAAGCCTGATGGACCCAAGCCGTGCAAATGCCGAGCAATAGAAATGCGCCGGCTTGATGTGCCACGGCCGTCGCGAGGGGTACGGAAAGTAAGACGGTGGCGGCGCCGAGGCTGAACTGCACGGTGGCCGCGAGGGCCAGCCCTAGTCCGAGCCCCCGTTCCACGGTGTTGTTGGACCTGCGCCACCACCACAATCCTGCCGTCAGAGATGCCATCAGAACGGCTAGCCCTAGCACCCGATGCAGGTAGTGGAGAGATAAAGGGTTTTCCAGCAAATTGCTGATCAATGAGGGGCGCGTAAAGAAGTGTGTGGGAAGATAGCGGCCATTCATGTCCGGGAATGTCGACGAGAGATGACCGGCACGCTTTCCCGCAACGAAGGCTCCGTAGATGATCTGTAGCTCAATCAAAATAAGAAGACTACTTGCCAACCATCTGCTCTTTTTCGAACCGTGATCCGGTTCCTTCCGATCCGTCGCCCGTTGACTCAAGCGCCGGCGCCTCACCCCGAAAGACCCTGTCGCCGCTTCCCCGCAGCTGGTGAGGCGAGCGGCGGAAGAGCCTTTCAAACTGGCTCTTGAGAGGCAAACGCTGAGTTGCTGAAACGCGTCGCACGGGAGCCCCGTCGGGGTGAGACGCGGGGTAACTGAATTCTGATTGATTGCCCTCGAGGAAGAGACAATGTCGAGGAGCATCCATAGAATCCACTGAGAACAAGCAAGAGCCAGTAGCAGGTGTGCTGCCAGTCGATAGTGGCTGACTTCGGGGACAACGGCTAGCCCGCTTTTCACCATGTACCAACCCAGGAGACCCTGAGAAGCTCCCAGAAAGAGAGCCACCGCGACTCTTCTCGACGTCTGGGAAGAGAGTTTGCGACGAATGATCAAGATCATCCAGGGAATCACCACGACTAGCCCCAACAAGCGGCCCAGGAGTCGATGAATATACTCCCAAAAGAAGATCTTCTGGAACGCCCCAAGATCCATCCACTGATTGACTTGTTGATACTGGGGGAACCGTTGATACTTCTGGAATGCTGCTTGCCACTCTGCGTCCGAGGAGGGGGGCAATAGGCCCATCAGCGGATGCCACTCCACCATACTCAGCCCCGAACCAGTTAACCGCGTGGTTCCGCCGACGACCACCATGAGTAGAATCATGAAATAGATCCCACCAAGCCAGATGACGACCCATGGGCCGTCGACGGACCGGCTTCGCTCGCTTTGAACGGAGGGAACAGATGAAGCCGTCGAAGTTGGAGAGGAGCACATTTCTGGGCCCGAATTTGATAGTCTTTCGGCGCGCCTCAACAAGCGACAATATTGCGCGTTTTGCTTGAAAGCCCGTTGAACGACGGGACTAGACTCCGCCATCCGTTTCCGGCGCCCAGGCGAGAATTTTGCGCCCGGGGGCACACGACCAACATAACCGTGCGAAGATCGCCGTCTGATACGATTGTCTGTTTATGGCCTCATTTGTCGTTATATGGCATGAATAGGTAGTTTATGGCATGAGATGTCATCTCCGTTTTGGCTCGCGGTCGGTTCAATTTCCGGTGGTCCGGTGGACAGTTGGGGGTGTGGTTCCGTTGGGGGCCCGTCAAGGTGTGGTCTGTCGCCCGCTGTGGCGGTATATGATCCTGGGAAACGACGACCATGAAGAACAGCCTATCGAGCCGATCCGGAACGCATCTCATCACCCCGAAGGACTCTGCCATCGCTTTCCCCCAATCGCGGAAGGTTCGCGTTGATCGAGTCTTTTCCCCTTTGCGAGCGAGCGGCCTAGTGGCTTGCGGTCTGGCGCTCGGCCTGACGCCTGGATGTCAGCGTTCGGGAGAGGGCGCCGAATCGAACCAGAGGAGCCCCTCACCCATGGAGACCTCCGATTCCCATGCAGGAACCTCTGAGGAACCCACAGCTTCGGTTCGCGCCGGCTGTGAGAAGGTTTCCGGAGAGCAAGCCAAAGCGCTCGTGGCTGAGGGGGCCACCTTGCTGGACGTTCGAACACCGCAAGAATATGAGAAACGTCACATCGAGGAAGCGCGGCTCGTTCCTCACGATCAAGTGAGCGATTACTTGGACGAGATCCCCAAGAGTCAGCCCGTGGTGACATATTGCCGATCCGGACGTCGTGCTGCCGCCGCTGCGGAGCAACTCAGGAGGCGCGGCTACGAGGTGTATGAGCTCGGAGGCATCGATGATTGGGACACGACGGGAAATCGCTGTTCGCAGTGACGAGTCCCTCTGCCAATAGTAGGCCCCGTAACTCGAGCCGTAGCTCGGAGTTCGGCCGGTTCGCAGCTTCGCGTTGGGCAGAGCCGTAGCTCGGAGTCGGATCGCGGCGCAGCTGCGAGTCGGAGGCGGCGTTGTGGGACAGATCCGACTTTGATGACGAGAAAGTGACCGTCGGAGAGGCGTTATCTGACGACGACCGGCGGAACGTCAACCTGCTCGAAGCAGGAGATGTTGGTTTCGACTCGGTAGTTGGAGTCATGGGTATGCCGCTCTGCATGGAATATATCCATGTTGTAGGTGTTGTCAGGGCTGATGCCGAGCTCTTCTGCCTGGGCATCGAAGTCGATCGTGGCGCTGATCGGACCGTGGAGTCCACCCAGATCGAGCGCGAGCTTCCCATTGATGAAAATCCACATGTCATCGTCGCCGCTGAAGGTGAAACGTTCCCCTCCCGAGTAGAGGAAGCGCACGTGAGCTTCGGTTGTAAAGTGGAAGTTGTGCTTTTCGCCTTGGCTGTCGATCAGTTCATCGAACCCCTTTCCATCCGCGGGAAAGAAACGCTCGTCGCCGCTATCGTAGAAATAGGTGTCTCCTTCGGGGGAAGGTTCGAGATCGAGCACATGCTCGAACGTCGAGTTCACATCTTCAACGTCGCTATACCATTGATTGAAGGTCTGCTCGCTCTCGATCTCGCTCAAGTTCGTAGGTTCCGGATTGCTGATCCCATACGGCGTGCAGGTAACGATGCCCTCATCTGAAATCTCCGTGCGTTTGCCGGTCCCGTTGGAGGCCTGAAAGACCGGCGTTCTCGCACCGCTGTCGTCGATCAGAAGATCGGACTGGACCATCCCACAGCCAACCTCGCTCTGTCCGCCGTTGTTCGACTCCATATCCGGATGGGATTCGTGAAAGTCGCGAACGATCAGCTCGAGAGTCTTGTCGCAATCCTCCATCGGTGGCTCTGTTGGATCGTCCGGATCTTCCTGCTCCACCGGATCACTGACGTCGATGTCGATGTCTGATTGGGCACCACCGGTGTGATTCGCTCCACCAGAGGCCTGACCGTTGCCGTCTCGTCCTTGGGAGTTGCCCCCTCCATTGGAGGAGTCGTTTGCGGGCGGAGCTGAACAGGTGATGAGGCAGACCGAGCTCAGCAATGAGATTGTGGAAAGAAAGCAGCGCACGAGGAGAGTGTAGCAGAAACTGACGACGTCTGCCGCAGGGTGCGAGGCCGAGCGCCGATTGCCGCGCCGACGATCACGGCCCTGCATGCTCGAACTTCTCGGCCGAGTCAGGGGAGAAAGAGCCTTGTGCCTACAAGCGAAGAACCTTAGAACGGATTATCACTCGAAAGGCCCTACCGGCCGCTGATCCACAGTCGCATGAGGCGAGTGGTCATGGAGCTTGAGGGGCCGCTTGTCTCGAACCGCCCCTTGTTTCTCATTGCAGTGATTCTCGGAGCCCCTTCGGGATGATGAGATACGTTCTAGAAAATCAACGAATATGACAACAGTGATCGTCCTCGCGATAGTGGCTCTCTTGGGCTTGCTCGTTCTGGCCTACCTGATTGGTATCTATAACAAGCTTATTTTGCTGAGCGAGAGAACGAATAACGCGTTTTCTCAGATCGAAGTTCAGCTCAAACGGCGTCATGACCTCATTCCGAATCTCGTCGAAACCGCCAAAGCTTATATGTCTCATGAAAAAGAGACGTTGACGGCGGTGATCGAGGCCCGAAACCAGGCTGTCGCTGGCCTTTCGGCCGCCAAAGGGTCCAGCGATCCCGCGGCGATGCAGTCACTCTCCAAGGCAGAGGGCATGCTTTCTGGCGCACTAGGCAGGCTCAATGTGGTCGTTGAGCAGTACCCTGAGCTCAAAGCCAATGAAAATATGGCTCAGCTGAGTGAGGAGCTGACTCACACGGAGAACAAGGTGGCATTCGCGAGGCAAGCCTACAACGATGCAGTAACATCATACAACACATATAAAAAGAGCTTTCCACCGGTGCTGATCGCCCAGGCGAGCGGACACGCGCAGGATGCCTCGTTGCTCGAGTTCGAGGATGCCGAGCAGATCCGAACAGCCCCCAAGATCGACTTTTCCAACTAAATTGGGCTTTTGGACTTCTTTGTACACCAGGATCGGGCTCGGGGGCGAACGGTGCTCCTGGTTGTTCTCTTCGTATTGGCTGTTTTGGGGATCACCGGAGCCGCTTCCTTCGTTGCCCATCTTGTCCTCGAGTTTCATCAAGACCGAAGGGAAACGATCTCGGAAAATCATTGGTCTTTGGTGGCCACTGCTGGCATTTGCACTTTGGGGATCATTATCGTCGCATCGAGCTATCGGCTGGCGCAGCTTTCCGAAGGCGGGAGGAAGGTCGCCGAGGCGCTCGGCGGGAGGCTTGTGGGTGCAAACTCCAACGATCCCCTCGAGCGGCGCGCCGTTCATGTCGTCGAGGAAATGGCCATTGCAGCCGGGCTCCCCGTGCCGCCCGTGTACATCCTCATGACCGAGCAAGGGATCAACGCGTTTGCGGCCGGATGGTCTCACGAAGATGCCGTCATCGGCCTGACGCAAGGCGCGCTGGACAAGTTGTCGAGAGAGCAGCTCCAGGGAGTGATTGCGCACGAGTTTAGCCATATTCTGCATCGAGACTGCGCACTGAACATGCGCTTGCTCGGGGCTCTGTATGGTATTTTGGTGTTGAGTGTGCTGGGTCGTACGCTGGCGCGGTTTGGCGGGAGGGGAGGCTACGGATCGCGCCGAGGATGGCCGGCTCAAGTGGTCGTCGTGGGCGGGGTACTTTGGGTACTCGGGAGTCTTGGGGCATTTGTGGCACGTCTCATCCAGGCAGCCGTCTCGAGGCAGCGAGAGTTTTTGGCGGATGCGTCGGCGGTGCAGTTCACCAGAAATCCTAGCGGAATTGCTGGAGCTCTGGCGACCATTGGGGCTGGCTCGTCCGAGTTGGGATCACCGCACGCTCTGGAGGCGAGTCACATGCTTCTAGGAAATCCTGGGCGCAGTTCGTGGCTGCGCTGGACTGCCTCTCATCCACCACTGCCGGAGCGGATTCGACGAGTTCTGCCGGGATGGGACGGCTCTTTTTCGAGCATCGCTGCTGCAGGGGGGAGAACTGCGAGAATGAGTGAGCAGGTGGAGAGTGGAGCTCGGGGAGCAATTGACTCCGCCCTTGGGTTTTCGGGAGGAGGTGAGGGGTCGAGTGTTCTCGATGCCGCGCAGGGTGTCGTCTCCGAAATGCCGGGATCGCTGAGGCAGGCTGCCGAGGAACCTTTCTCCGCTCGTGCGCTCATTCTCCTCATGGTGTCTTTCCGCTGGGGCTCATTCAACGACGTCGAGCCAGCGCTCGCTGCCGAGATGCAACGTCTCCGGCGAGAGTTGAATGGACTTCCTCGCAGCCATCGGCTGCCACTTCTGGACATCGCGCTTGGTTCACTCGCCCAGCTTTCTTTTGCTCAGAGGGAAGCACTGGCCGCTTCCGTGGAGAAGCGGCTTACCGAGTTGCCCAAGGCAGCTTACCGCAACTACTGTTTTGGAACGATTACTTTGCGGCGCCTCGTCAAGAAGCGCAGGCAGCGGCGGAGGCTGCTCATCAAACAGTCCTTGGAGATTGTTCTCAGCGTGATCGCACACGAAGGACATGCCAATGAAGAGCGAGCACAAGCTGCCTTCGCGGACGGAGTCGGAGAGCTTGGTTCTCGCGGAAGGAGTTTGCGCCTCCTGCCGGGAGACGAGCATGATGTTTTCCTGTTTGACGCTGCGCTTCAGTCCTTGTTGCGAGTGCGTATGGGAACGAGAACGAACGTGCTCCAAGCTGCCGAACGGATTGCACGATACGATGGCGTGATTCGACCCGAGGAAGAAGAGCTGCTCAGGACCATGGCATCGAGCTTGGGAGTTGGAGTGACTCCTGAGTGAACAGGCTCTGACTCTGCTCGTTTTATCCGCCAACTCAGGATCTTTGGTGGTGCGTTATAACATGTTCTTGAGAGCGCCGGGGCATCACCGCGGAAGGTTCCGCCGCCGCTCCGCCACGGAGTGATGAGGCGGTGGGATGATTCTAGCGGGAGGAGGGCGATTTTTCTGCGGCTGAGTGATTCCGCGAGGCAGGGCGAGTCTTTGCGTTCGAATGGGCTGAGGCTTGAGCGCTGACAGCAGGGAACTGAGCTCTCCGCGCGACTTCAGCAGGGAGAAGTCCTTCTTCGTTCTTGGAAAGACAGGCGAACGGGCGATGAGTCGCAGAAATCGTTGGACCTCGGCTGAATGCAGGGGGGCGAGGTTGCGTTGATCTCGTGGATCCCCGTCGAGAGCGTAGAGCTCGGGAAAAAGCGCTTGGATGCGGAGCACGAACTTGCGCCGGTTGGCGCTGTCGATCACGCCGACGCGGGAAAGGCGGTTCCCCGAGGCCGAACGAAGGATGAGAGGAAACCGCCGCGAGAAGGAGGCCTCTCCGTCGGCGCCAGCCAATTGAAGCAGATCTTGTCCGTGGTAGATGGCTTCGTGTCCTCCCAGAATTGGAGCCAGGGTGGGGGCGACGTCGATGAGAGACACAGGGGTTTGGATCCGTCTTCCGGGAACCCCAGGCACGCGGAGGGCCAGGGGGACGTGAATGAGAGAGTCCCAGAGAAAGATCGAGTGGACCCAGTAGCCCTCTTGTCCGAGAGCCTCGCCGTGATCCGACACGAAGAGGACGGCAGTGGAGTCCGCATGCCCCGTGGTTTCTAGAATCTCTAGGAATCGCCCAAACTGGGCGTCAAGCGAAGCGGCCACGGTGCGATAGCGAAAGTGGGGTTTTTCCTTCTTTTGAATGTCATGCCGCGCCATTTGTGAGTCGATGTGATCCTCGTCGAGCTCTCGCCAGGCGTGCTGATCGAAATGGAAGAGCCAGAGGAAGAAAGGAGAGTCACTCGATCTGTGGCGCAAATAGCTCGCGGCGCGGTCGACGATGCGGGTCGCGGTGGGCCGGTGACCCCCATAGCCCCAGACTTTCTCGTCGGCGTCGAAGTCGGGGACGCGAATCGTCTTCTCGAACGCGAACTGTGGACGCAAGCGGTCCAGGAAGGTATGGGCCGAACTGGCGGAGATCAGAACGGATTCGTGCTCGGACTCCTGCGCGAGGTGGAGGAGATCTCCCGGGTGGGAGTGCTGGACGAACTGGTTTCCGCCCGTCAGGCCCGGAAGGCTGCGGAGCGTGTCGGAACCAATTGCGTAGGCGTTGGTGAAATCGAGGGCTCCGGCTCGGAAGCGAGCGAGATGAGGCATCAACTCCGGGTCTCGCGTCACGTCTTCGCGGAGGGTATCGACGTAGAATACGGCGATGTTTTTGATGGAGGTCAACTCTGGGGGAGCAGGTCGAGCCGGTGTCACGGTGAGCCATGCCGGATCCAGAGACGTCTCGTGGATATCGAATCGCTGAAGGAGTTGTTTGCGTCGAGCCATGTCCAGGTTGGCGTATCCTTGCGCATTCGCCTCCAGCTCCTGAACGCGGCGGACCATGCGACCCACATAGACTTCTTCGAGCCAGGTGTGTGCTAAAAGTGAATCCACGTAGGTTCGCATCTTTCTGGCCCCGGCAAAACACACGGCGAGGCCGAGAAGGGTCAGAGTCATCAGGCCGCTGGCCAACCAATGCGGCCCCGTCAGGCGACGGGCCAGGCCGGGCAATCCCGTCAGACGATGTGCCAACCGATGCAGCGCCGTCAGGCGACGTGCCAGCCAACGCGGTCCCGTCAGACGA
Source organism: uncultured Polyangiaceae bacterium (assembly GCA_964440025.1). Taxonomy (GTDB): domain Bacteria; phylum Myxococcota_A; class Polyangia; order Polyangiales; family Polyangiaceae; genus NIC37A-2. The sequence goes on from CAYTRQ010000050.1 coordinate 9,067, forward strand.
CGTATCCCGTGGAGTGTCCGCCGAGGCAGAGAAGAGAAGCTCGCTCGGGGGAAAAGCCACCACGCCACGCCCACCAGTATCCCCGCGCAAGCCTCGAGGAGCGTATGGAGATCGGGATACAAAAATGGGTAGACGGAGAGATCGGCCCAGAAGATCAGCCCGGCCACGACGATGAGTGCCGTCGACATGCGGCGAGCAGCCTTCGGGCGTCCCTTATTTTTATGGGTTATCGCCTTGTGGAGCCCGAAAGACAGCACATAGGTCATTGTCCCGAGAAGGAGGCCCATGAGGGGAGGGCCCACGTCTGCGAGGATCGTTTGGCTCACCCTGCTGCCTGAAAACGTCGATTGGGAAACAGGCCAGGTGCAGGCTACGATCAAAAGGGCGCGGAGCGAGAACGCGACATGTTTGGCGCTCCGCCCCGGGACAATGAATGCTATGCCGGTTTCGAGAAACGACCACAGCCACAGGATCAGGACGGCGAGCCCGGAGAGGGAACCGTAAAGAAGGAGAGCGCCCCAGCTGTGGTCCCAGAAACTGAAGCGGGAGGCCGATCGGCAACAAGCGTCAATGGCAAGAAAGGTGAGCCCGGCGATAGCGGTGGCCACCGAGAGGCTGGTTAAGCGATGCAGCGCGGCATTCGGTCTCGCGCCAGCGGGGGGCGGCATGGGCGGTGCACCCGGCATAAGCCGAGTCTAGCTGGTTAATTCTCTGTGAAAATCCCGCGAAAGGCTCCCCCGCCGCTCCCGAGCGGATGAGGCGAGTCTCGGCGGAGCCTTTCCAACGCTTGGTTCGATGCGCCACGTTTGTCGTTGGAACGTCTTTCAGAGCCTCTGCGGGGTGATGAGATCCGTTCTAGAAAAAGCCGGTCACGGCCGCTGCGGCGCCACCGGGCGTGGGCACAACGATGTAGCTGAGGCTGACCTCTGGCGGCTGTTCGGGGCTCCAAGCTCGCCCTGCGCTTCCTCCGAGTGCTTCGCCAAGCATGGCCCCCGAGAGGACGTCGGAGGCCCAGTGATGATCTCCCCACCACATCCCAAATCCCACCCCGACGGCGATGGGATAGCCAAGGTAGCGCCAAACGCCCAGTTCCGGGGAACTTTCGCGAAAGGCCGCTGCGAGCGCGAACATGGTTGCCGTGTGGCCGCTGGGGAAAGCCGCTAGGCCTGCCTGGAAGGGAGCGAAGGTTTGGCCGTCTTCGGGGTGCTCGAGTCGATCGGGGGCGTAGGGATCACGCCCGCCGGTGGGCCAGGTCCTTCCCACAATCCACTTTGACAGGGCCACCACGCTAATCGTCCAGAATGCTCCCTGGAGCATCGCGGTGGGAGCCTTTTGCCAGTGGCAGGCATCGACAGCGGCAGCGATCCCCCACACCGCCAGTGTGGTGGGTAGTGCCACATAGGGAAGGGCGACGGTGACCGGCTCAGGATTGTAGCTTCCTCCCAGATCGGTCTGGGAAAAGCGACGCAGTTCGTAGTCGGCCCCGGTGGGGATGAGGGTCACAGGGGGAATGACCGAGCCGCCCAGGAGGATGAGCGGGGCGGGGCGCACCATTTCTCGTGCATTTTCCTTGATACGCTGCCACGGAGCGGCGCAAAGTGCGCTCGCCTGATCGCACAGGCAAGTGGTGACGCAAAACGTCAAAATTGCGATAAGCGTTGGGGCTCGAGGGGACCGTCTGTGATTCAGGGCTTCTTTTCGAGCGGGCTTGGCCAGAATCGAAGGGCTGTGGTTGGATTCATTGTGTGGGCGCGCCATGAGTGAGAAGTGGGACAAGAGATTTCTCGACTTGGCGGGTCACATTGCTTCGTGGAGCAAGGACCCGTCGACTCAAGTAGGATGTGTGGTGGTGGGGGTGGACCGAGAGATTCGGAGCACCGGATTCAATGGGCTGCCTCGAGGCATCGAAGATACGGCGCGGAGGCTTGAGGATCGAGAGCTCAAATATCCTTTGATTTGCCATGCCGAGGAAAACGCCATCATGCACGCGGCTCGGATCGGTGTTTCATTGAAGGAGTGCGCTGTTTACGTCACCTGGCCTCCCTGTACACGTTGCGCCAGGTCGCTCGTTCAAGCGGGAATCGGCGAAATCGTGTATCCGGCGGAACTGGAGATTCCCGAGCGATGGCAGCACGATTTCAACTTGAGTATCGAGCTGCTCTTGGAAGCGCAGGTCCGCGTGCGGACTGTCTGAGCTGCGTTTTTGATCCGCGTTTTGGCTCTTGGAAGCGCAGGTCTGTGTGTGGGCTGTCTGAGCTGCGTTTTGATCCGCGTTTCGGCTCGAAGGGAGCTGCTGGGCGGACTTTGCAGGTGCTTTGACCCGTGGGCCGTCAAGCCTCATGATGCACTTGGTGCCAGCGCAAGGAAACAGATGGCGAGCTGCTTTGGCGAGCGCGGCGGCTGCGGGGGTCTTGCTGAGTTGGGGGTTGCCGTCTTGTACCTCAGCTGGCGCCTGCGACGAAGCACAACTCGCCTCGTCGCCAGCCTTCTTGATCCCCTTCGAGGGTGCTGTGGATGAGACGGGCTGTACGATTACGGCCTTTACGACAGATGAGGCGGGGGTCAATCAGCAAATGCATTGCCTGGCCAGCGGTGAATATTGTGAGTGCTACGGAGGTGGGCTGCCCGGGACTTACAGTCTTCGCGTTTTTGATCTGGAGACCGGCCAGGAAATTGATCAAGCGGAGGTGGTTGTTGTTTCCGAACCAGCCCCGGAGTGTCGAAGCAGCTCGGTGACGGTTGGATTCACCGGTGCCTTTTCCGACACTTTCTTTGGTGCTGGCGGGGCGGGAGGCGCCGGCGGCGCCGCCGGCTCGATGACCAGCGACAATTGAGGTGTTGTCTTGAGCTGAGGTGCGGGGCCGTCACTGCTTCCAGCGGCTCGTGCGATGGGACGGCTGACCGCTTCGCCCAATTTTTCAGCGAGCTCCCTGAAGGAGTGCTCCGCGAGACTCTGCTCCAGGAGACGGTTGTTTTCGGGTTTCTGTTGCAGCTGGTCGGCTTGAATAGCTTCTCGTCTCGAGATCTGCTGAAATAGTAGGTGCGCCCGAATCAAAGTGACGGGGGTGTGAGGAGATCGACGATGCGACTGACCAATTATCTGGTAACCGGGGGACTCATTGCCGCTTTGCCGATCGCCTGTTCGAGTGAACCAGGTGGTCCGGACACCTCGACGAGCGGGGGCAGTGAAAATGGTGGGGAGAACGGAAATGGGTCGTCAAGTGGCGGAGGGGGCGATGACGGGGGAAACGCTGGCGGTTCAGGTCAGACGGGAAGTGGCGGTAGCGGCTCGGAGGTCAACCCCTTGACTGATCCTGAAGACGGTCCACCCGCTGGTCGGACTGGTTCTACGGCGACAATCCCCGCCGAGGCCCGCGCCGTGAACACGAGCGAGCCGGACCAAGTCATCGGCGGGGGGACGCCGGAAAGTTGTACGAGCGAAGCGGTGGTTTCGGCCGTGGCCGAAGGAGGAATCATCACCTTCGACTGTGGTCCGGATCCCGTGACCATCATGATGGAAGAGACAGCCAAGGTCTTCAATGATACCGGTCCGGAAATCGTTATCGATGGCGGGGGATTGGTCACACTGAGTGGAATGGGACAGCGCCGCATCCTCTACATGAACACTTGTGATGAAGAGCAGGTGTGGACGACGTCCGAATGCCAGAACCAAGATCATCCGCGGCTCGTCGTTCAAAATTTGACGTTTGTGGACGGAAATTCGAAGTCAGAGACCGAGTACGAAGGAGGAGGCGCTATCTGGGTTCGGGGAGGGCGCTTTCGGGTCGTCAATTCGCGGTTTTTCAACAATGAGTGTGCCGAGAGCGGACCCGACGTCGGAGGCGGGGCTCTTCGCGTGAGAAGTCAGTACGAAGGACAGCCGGTCTACGTCGTCAATAGTACCTTTGGTGGAGCCGAGGGTCTGGGTAACGTGGGCTCCAATGGCGGTGCTTTGAGTAGCATCGGTGTCTCTTGGACAATCATCGGTAGCGTACTGAGCTACAATCGGGCTGTTGGAGAGGGAGGGAACCCAGCTCAAAGCGGAACCGAAGGAGGAGGAAGTGGAGGTGCGATATACAATGATGGGAATACTATGACGTTGACACTCATTGATTCACTGATTGAGCACAATGAGGTCAACGCTTACGGGTCAGCGATCTTCTTCGTGAGCAATGATCATACTGGGAACATCGTGATCGAGGATTCGACCATTACCAACAACATCGGCGGTTCTTGGTACCCGGAATACCCGCAGCTCTCCCACCATGCGGATACACCGGTGGAAGTCGTGAATTCCACGATCGAGTGATTTTGGTTCGCATCCACAAATGGATGCGAACCAAACGTTGTGTGCTGGTGCTCGAGGGCTCAGGTCTCGAAGAACCTCAAGCAGGACTTGCCTCCGACTCCCGGAACATGATCGCGATCCGCTCTCCGGCATGTTGAACCTTGGGGACGGAATGTTCGAACGTCTCCTGACATGTGCCTCCCATGACCAACAGATCTCCTTCACCCACCGAAAAGGTGAGGCTGTTCGTATCGGGAGTGGCCCTCTTATTACTGAAGGCCGTTTCCGACCGGTCCGAAGATGGGTCTCGCTTCGGCTTCGCGGCACGCAGGAGAAACCGCCTTCGGGAACCTACCGAAAGGATCGCGACAACGGTGTCCGCTCGAAGCCGCCCCAATCGATCTCCGTGGTAGGCAACGCTGTCTTCACCGTTTCTGTAGTGGGCCAAAGAAATCTGTTCGAGGCGGCGACCGTACCGGACTGAAAGCAGTTTGCTCAACCAGATCAGCTTTTGGGCAAGAGCTGCAACCTGGCTGGGTGAGGCCGTTGCCGGGGTTATCGCGACGCACGATGGGGACGATTCGAGCCGTCGAGACCTGCTCCCAGCAGAGCTAGCACGCGCGGAGTCGGTCCTTGCGGAGTCGGTCCTTGCGGAGTCGGTAGAGCGGGGAGGAGCAAAGGCGACGCTTCTTCCGTTTGGACCGTTCCGGTGGGCATTTGCCTCAACAAGGGCACGAATGGACGACGAGGCCCGGTGAGGCGAGGCGTGGCGCGCGACGGTAGGGGGCCGAGGAGCGCTGGCCACACGTCGGGGCACGAAAACAACCCGGTCATACATCTGTCGCTGATGAACCTCCCAGTCGGCACCGTGGAGGAGTTGGTCGAAAAATCGAACGTGTCCCGCAAGCCAGTTTGGGACGTACTCGACCCAAGCGCCCCGCCCCAGGTCGATGTGCCGAGCCTGACGAAATGTGGGATCTGGGGCGGGATCGACACGATCCAAGAGGGAAAGCTGCATCTCGAAAAGACGAGAACACTGAACAAGCAATCAGTCAATGTCTGGTTGCGGCCTGGGGTCGGATTTCGGCTTCTGGGTCGGGATTGGGTTTTCCTTGGCTTCCGCGATCAGTTTGAGAGAGCTCGTGAGAGCTCCACAAGTGTTTCTTCGGTGCAAGACCTACATGTGTGACGTCGGGTTCCTTTTGCTCCCCTCGTCGCAGTCGATTTCATTCGTGTGAGGATCCTCGAGGAAAACTCAGGCACAATGCAACGTAGCGGCGCCACAGCGGGATGCCGAGGCGCCGTAGTCATTCTTATTTTTTTGTTGCTTTGGGAGATCGATGATGAATTGGATGGGCATGATGGCGGCGCTTGGGGCCGCAGCGGTGTTGTTGGTTGCAGGAGAGGCGCGAGCCGGGATTGATGCGTGTGGCAATATCGACGTGGAGGCGAATGCCGAATGCGAGATGCGGGTAGAAGCAGAATGCTTGGCCGCGTGTGAGCCGGTGCGCTTTCAAGCGGCCTGTTCTGCGGAGCTGTACGCCTCCTGCGATGGCATGTGCATGAGCGATATTTCCGCCGAGTGCACGACGTCGTGCCAAGGAACTTGCGAAGCGGAATGTACTGCGGACCCGGGAGCGTTCGACTGCGCTGCCAATTGTGAGGCGAATTGTGAAGCCGACTGCGAAGCCGCTTGTTCTGGCGAAGTGGAAGGCTCGGAAGCTCGTGGTGAATGCGAGGCATCCTGCTCGGCAACCTGTGATGGAGAGTGCGAAGCGAGCTGCGAAGGAACCCCGCCCTCAGCGGAGTGTCAGGCTCAGTGCAACGCTTGTTGTCAAGGCGAGTGCGAGGCGGAGGCCAATATCGATTGCCAGATCGCGTGCCAAGCGAGCGGCTACGCACAATGTCAAACGGAAATGTCGGGTGGTTGTGAGGTCGAATGTGATCGTCCGGAAGGAGCGCTTTTCTGTGACGGCCAATACATCGACCATGGAGGAAATCTGGAGGAATGCATTACGGCATTGGATGCGCTTCTCGATATCGAGGTCGATGGCTATGCCTACGGCGAAGGTGAGTGCGTCTCCAACACCTGTAGCGCTTCGGGTGAGGCTGGTGGTTCGGTGAGCTGTGCCTGGGTCCCCTCGGTGGCCGGTCCAGCCAGTTCCGTCGGATGGGGCGTCGTTCCTCTTTTGGGAGTCGCGTTCGCTCGTCGACGTCGTCGAAGGTAAAAAAAAGACGCCGTTGCCTCATCCCGGTTCGGGACGAAAGTTGCGCGCTTCGGCTCGCATCGTGAATTGTTTGAAAGTCCAGCTGGTCGGGGCCCTCTTGTTCGTTCTTCCGGGCTGCAGCACAGCAGCAAAAGAGGTAGTCGCTTCGCCGGCTTTTTTGAGCCAGCGTGCATTCCTGAGTCTTCGACGGCATGTGCTTGGGCGGTTCATCTTTCCTTGGTGCACAGCCGAGTTCAGAGGGAGGCGACGTTTTTTTGTTCGAGTGGATGGGAGCATCTTCGTTCAGGAGGCGTTTGGTGTGCCTCGTGGCCCGTGGAGTTTGTCCACGTGACGATGCCTTCGAGCGCACCAATTTGCCGTCGAGGCGTGCGACGGTGCTGCGGAAGAAGCTTCCAATCAATTGAAGCAGAGGCGACCGAGTAGCGTTCGAGATGGTGTCATCAGTCTTCTTCTGGCGGTGTGTTAGGAGTGAGGTTGCGGGCCTGTTTGAGCAGTTCGGCACCGTTTTGGATCATCTCTGCCCCCTTGGCGATTTGCGTAAGGCCGTCTTCCCACTTTTCGTCGTCGAAGCTTCCGCCCGGTCGTTCGAGGGTGCCTTCGTCGGCTTCGGCGCCCTCCTCTGACACATCGCCGTGTTCTTTGATTTGCAGTTCGCTCAAGGCGAAATGGGGATTGACGATGTCGTAGTCGACCACATAGCGCCCTGCCGAGTAGACCTCGAACGGCGAGGGTTTCGGCTGGTGGATGTGCCAGTCGTCCGTGTAGGGCGCGCGTGGTTGTCCTGCTGGGCGGTTGTAGTCGGCGAGCCAAAAGTAGTACCCGGGCTGAAGGACCCATTTGTAGCTTTCGCTCCGACGGGCCCCCATGTGCTCGGGGAAGAAGCTGGAGAAGTAGAGGATGCAGCCCCCGTAGTCTTCGCGCATTGCTTCGGCGAGGTGGCGCGCCTCGAAATTGAACTTGCTAGCAATGGGGTGACCGTCGCCATTGGGCTCGTTGGTTTCCAGGTCGAGGACTGGGAGCAGATCGCCCGGACCGAGGCCACCGGCTTCTTCCACCACGCGACGAAAGAGATCGTACTGTTCCTGCCAACCATGAGTCTGCCGGTAGAAAAGGTACGCTCCGAAGCTCAGACCGTATTCCTTCGAGAGGTTCATGTACTCGGCGAAGCGCGGGTCACGGGCATGGGGCCCGCGGGCGCCGTAGGTCGCTCGCGCAACGAGGAAGTGGTAGTCGCTGGCAAGCTGCTCCCAGTTCCAGGAGCCAGGCGGTTGCCACTTGGAGACATCGAATCCGTGGACGGTCATCCTGCGACGGTATCACCGACTTGGAAAGAGTTGCCCGAAAATGGGCCATGGTTTGCTCATCAATTATTTTCGTGGCGAGTCCACAAACTGACCTCAGGGGTCGGACAGCGCGGCAAAACGATTCGAGGAGAGCCGATGACCGCTCGTCTTCGTGTTGCGCGACCATGATTTCGACCGTTTTCGAGCGCATGTTTTCGAAGGGGGTTCCTTTGTCGAAGAATCGTCGCAGTACTAAAAATGGGCTCGACCGGGATTTTCTCCTGTGGTCATGGAGACCGCGGTACAATTGGCATCTTGCGGCCTCCGGACGTCCGGACGTCCGGACGTGACCCTCTGGGCAAGCTCAACCCAGCGCGTTGACGACCACCCGAGCCTCCCGCACCAAGGGACGGGCAATCGAGCGGCCGGCTTTTGTGTCATCTTGGGCCAACCCTGGCTTGGCTGCCCGGGTGGGGTCTTCGACGCTGAAAAAGCGCCCCCATGCGAGGGATTTTGCCGATGGTGCGGAACTTGCTGGACGGCGGTCATGCGCGCCATTTCATCTGGGTCGATGGCTACTCGGCGGTGTGGAGCCGGTTGGGCTCTGTGCATGGGGTTTCTACTCAGTGCCGGCGGCGTCTCCGCTTGCGGAACGGGCTCCGACATTCCTTCTTCGTTCGACTCAACGGAAACAGAGGATGGACAAGAAGGAAAGCCGCGGCGTCGCCAGGATGAGGTCGACAGCAGGGATGACATCCGACTGGACGACGTGGAAGGCGAGGAAGAGCTGGTCGGAGACTGCGAACGTGAGCTCCGCTTAGAAGCTGTGAAGGTGGGCGGGCCCGCTCCATTCGACGTCGTGATTGTCGCGGACCATTCCGACAGTCTCAGTTGGTCGAGAGACGACCTGGCAAGGGGGCTGTCCAAGCTCTTGCAGCAGGTGAGGGGCCACGAGGTCCGTTTTTACGTGTTCACTCCCACTCAATACGGTGCGACGAGCGCTGCTGCGCGCCTTCCCATTGGCGATTCTGAGACTGTACAGTGGCGCGACCCGGAGACGGGGGAGGCCTACGAAAATGCCATGACGCGCTACGTTCAGAGCTGCGCCGATTCACAAGGAAGTCCGATCGAGTGCCCCGTGACGCAAGACGAGGTGACCCAGGAATACACCTTGGAAGGGAATTGGGAGTTTATTATGCCGGGCGCCATTGCGGCCATCACACCCGCGATGAGCGAGGAGGAAGTCGACGCACAAAAGGATCTCGTGTCCAGCGCAATCCTCAACCTTGGTTTGGGGGGCTCGAGCAACGAGCAGCCCGTGTGTACGCTTCGGCGCTATCTCATGCAGGAGCCGGAGATTTTGCCGGAGCACGCCGTGTTCCTCGTTCTTTCCGATGAAGATGATACAAGCGATCCAGAGGATTGTGTGGTCCGCTTCACTGTCGATGGGGGGCTCTCAGAGGCGAGGAACTACTTCCTCATCGATGCGCCCGGACTCCAAGCGAGGAGGCGCTTTGATTGCGTTCCAGTAAACGACCAAGGTGAGCCAGTGGGCGAGCCCTTGCAGAAACTGTGGAACGATGGAGAGTGCACCACGGATCGCGAGTGCGACGAAGACGAACTCGCCCGTTCGAGCGAAGACTGTCCCGCTAGTCATCGCATGGAAAACTGTCGCATCGAGTGTGAAGAAGGAAGGGGGGCTTCGTGTCTCATCGAGCAGAGCGAGGCGCCTGATGCATGCAGCAGCTCGTTTGAGTATGCTGGTGATACTTACGAGAACCTGCGGCACTATTGCTCGGAGCGCTACCCGGAGGTGACCGATTGGAACGAGTGCCGGGCTTACGAATCGGCAGGCGGTAGCGTGAGTTTTGGCCATCGGACGCACCCTTTGACAGAGGCGGCCGACATTCCTGCTATGATTCGTGAGTTTCGCTCGGAGGCGGATGAGATCTTCGGCGTGGGTGGCTACGCCGTCAAAGTGATCGGTTTCGATCCGTCCTTTTCGTGCGCCCCCCAGACCGGACAAAGCTACTTGCAGAACTTGAAAGGGCTTGTGGATTCGGACGAGCAGATTTTTCCCATCTGCGAAGATTATTCGGGAGCGCTTCGCCAGGTTCAGGATTTTGCGACCCAGCTTGTCGAAAACGAGTACGAGCTGGCGCTCGAGGATGGAGAAACGTTGGAGGCGGTACGAGTTGCTGCGAGCGATGGTTCGGTGAGGGAGCTTTCGGAGCAAGAGTATGTCTACAACGAGCAGCAGGGCATGCTGACCGTGCAACCGTCTGCTCTCTCTGCGAGTGACAGCGAGATAGAAATCAACGTCCGCCGAAATTGTGTGATTCGCTGAGGAAGGTTGACTGCGCTCCTCACGAGCGCTGGCCAGTGCATGTTCGACCCGGGAGCAGTCTGGCCCCCCCCCCGGCGAAGTACCGCGGCTGCTTTGCCGACGAAGAGCTCGAATTCAAGATCAGCAATCGCAAGGAATGGTGAATGAGCTTATCGGTTGCTGGACCGAACCGATTGAGCCCGGCCCCCGAACAAGAGCGCCGCCAACTCGTTGCGAGAATTCACCCCTGTTTTGCGAAAGATGGACTGGATCTGGTTGGCCACCGTGCTTGCGCTGCAGCTTCGCCGTGCGGCGATTTCCTTGTTGCTGTGCCCATCCAGCACGAGATCGAGCACTTCGGTCTCGCTGGGAGTGAGGGAGTCGGGAGACTTCGCCTCTCGCAGAGGCAATGACAGCACTGCAAGTTGCTGACCGTCGACTTCGAACCGGACCGCTCGCAAGCCCGGGGGCCGTCTCGGTTCAAGACGTTTCATGGCCTCCCCTCGGTTTTGACGACGTGCGCCCAAGCAGCGCGATGAGTTGAGCGACGGAGCGAACTCGCAATTTGCGCATGCCTTGATGCAAAGTCCGGTTCACTTCGGACGCATCGATACCGAGTTCGTAGGCGATGAGCTTTTGCGAATGACCCCGAGCGACATAAGCGACAACGCATCGCTCCCTTTCCGTCAGGGCGCGTGGATCCTTCAAGCTCGGGTTGTTCTTCATGAGCAGGAGGTGGCGCTGACCATCCGTGTCTTCGTGATCGACGATGGACCAGCGCCCCATCACCAAGCCGTCCCACAGCTCGAGAGCCCCCTGCTCATCCCCCCGCCGTGCCGCTTCTTGCGCGTGGCGATGTTTTGCAACGGCCCCGCCGATGGTTTCGCGATGAGAGCGGGCGGGGCCCACCGCGTGGCGGATTCGACCATCCGGACACACTACCGCTTCGGCCAGGTCCAAAAACGCTTGCGATCGGGTCGACAAGGAGCGGCGCAGCCGATACCCAGCTGTCAAGTGCGACGCCACGTGCGGCAGCATGCGCTTCTCCCTGGAGGTGCTCTTTCTCGTTGACGGGAGAAAGGCCGCGAGGACGAGTCCGCATCGATCGAGATCCGAGCCAATCAAGGCAACGCAGTCACGAGCTGGTGCAATGTGACTCCCCCAATGCTCGAAAGGGATATCGACCTGGGAAAGCGCTTCGCTGGCCGTGCACACAGGGGCCACCTGATGGGCGTCGCACAAGCGACTCCCGAGGAGCTGTTCCAGCGCGCTCGGCGTTCGCTCAAGGTCGCCGTGCTCTCCAGTGTACTGGACTTCGGGAAACCGCGAGCGCTCTGCGTTGAAGTCGAAGCAGTACGTAAGAACGCCGAGGGCTTCCGGCCAGAGCGAGCGAACGTGCTCGTCGCAAGGCGCGCGAAGCAGCCGTATCCGCAGCG
>CAYTRQ010000051.1:0-13599 GCA_964440025.1 uncultured Polyangiaceae bacterium
TCGAGAGAAAAGTGGTCTCCCTACCGACCACTTTTATGTGGTCGCAGCACTAGGCCGCACTCGTCGACCGCATCCTGGGGGACCAGACCGTTACCCGATTTCTGCCGCTGCGCTTGGACACATAGAGCGCCTCATCGGTCGCTTTGAACAGCGCCTCCCAATCCTGACCGGCGGTGGGAAATCGGGCCACGCCGACGCTGGCCGTCACATTGAGAGGCCCGAGTTCGGTCTGAAAAGTGGTATTTTCCAACTCGCGACGAAGGCGCTCGGCAAGATTGCGAGCTCCTTCCTCATCGGTCTGCTCGCAGACAACCACGAACTCCTCTCCGCCAAAGCGACCCACGAGATCGGTGTCTCTTTTGATGCGCTTGAGCACTTCTCCCAGTCCTTTGATGACAACGTCGCCGATATCATGACCATAGGTATCATTGACTTGTTTGAAGTGATCGATGTCGGCCACCAAAACGCTCAGGGATTTCTTGAACCGAGTCGCCACCTTGAGACGCCGCTGAGCCTCTGCAACGAGCGTCCGCTTGTTCAACAGGCCTGTCATGCCGTCGGTAGTGGCCTGCTCCTCGAGACGTTTGACCATTCTCGCATTGCTGAGCGATACGGCCATGTGGCTCGCCAAAACCTCTAACGCCGGCCGCACGCTCTGCGTAAAGGTGCGCGCTTGACTGGAGCCCAGCACAAGGGTTCCTAACACCCGATCATGGACCATGAGGGGCAAGACCAACAAGGAAGGCATCTTGGGAGGATTCATTCCACGGGCGAAAACCGTTTGCCGACTCGGCTCGTATTCGCCCCGGTACGGCAAAGCATGTCGATTGGCCACGACCATGGAAACGAGTCCCGCATTGTGTCGGAAAGTGCGTTCCAGCAGCGCCTCGGCCCCTTCCCCGCTTACAGCACAAATTTCGTGGGTCGCCGTCTTCTTGTCGAACAAGGTCACGGCAGCGAAGTCGAAAAAGGCAACTTCCCGAGCACTCTCGACGCCGGCCTCGATCACATCCGCTTCGGTCGTGGCCGCCCCCAAAGCTTCGGCAGCGCGGTAGAGCTTGGCTTGCTCCTGATTGGCCCGTGCCAGGCTCGCGAAAATGCGCTCGTTTTCCATGGAGCGGAGCAAGAAGTCGGTGGCTCGGCCAAGCTGTGCGAGATCCTCTGGAGCAAAGGGCTTTTCCTCGCGCCGGTCCACAAGCAAAATCCCCCGCGCATGCTGCCTCTCCAAGACCGGCACACAACACAAGGCGCCCACGAGCTGGGGTTCGGTGTAGATGAGCGCATGATGCGCTGCTCGGCCCCCCGAGATGCTGATTGGTTCCTTGCGCCGAAGGACCGCAGAGAAGATTCCTTCCCCTGCAGAAAAGGCGTCTTCTCGAAGGCCCAGATCGGTGACCGCTTCGAACACCGAGAGCTTCTTCCCCTCCAAATGCAGAAGGACAGCACTTTGCAAAGAGAGGCTCTCCACGAGCAGTGAGAGCGCGTACCTCGCGGCCTGCTGGACCTCTCCGACGGCCGACTGAGTCGCCCAGTCCTCACCCGTTTCTGAAACGCCCCCATTGAGCCGATAGGCTCGAGCCGCCTCCTGAAGCTTTTCGAGCTCTCCACGAACGCAACCACGACTCACGCGGCGCACGCGCTCAATCTCCGCGCGAAAGAGTCCAGCGTTGAGGACGGCCAGCAGGGCCAGAAATCCCATTCGCGTCCAAATGGTGCTCCAGTTGCTTTCCCCGAATGCCACCGCCCAAAGAGCGGCTTCCGTGGCCGCGGCAAACAGCACCGTCGCCAAAGCCGCGAGAGGACGACTGTAGGCCGCACAGATCATCATCAGCACGTAAACCAGCGGATAATAGGGTCCTGCGAGCCCTTGGGGCAGGTGGAGAATCGCCCCATAGGTCAGCACCGTGAGTGCTGAAAAGAACGTCAAGTCCTCTTCGGTGCTGCCTTCTTGTTGGCGACGGCCGAAAAAGCGTATTCCGGAGAGCAGCACGTTGGCTCCGAGCAACCCCGCGGCCATCACGGTCATCCAGAGGACGGGGGGGTCCGTGGCCCAGATGACGAGGTAGACCGCCAGCGCCGCGGACAGGATAACCCCCCACAGCCTCGACAGAAGCTGCTGCAGGTGGAGCGAAGCGCGGACGAGAGGATCCATGAACTCGTTTGGCGGTACCAGGAGCTCAGGTCGCCGGCCCACTTTTCGGCGATGCTGCCCGTTCCCTTGACGGCTTCTCTTTCTGTTGCGCCTCCTCTTTCACATGGCCCGTCCCCTCTTTCCGGTGCGCCCCCCTTATGAAATCGTCTGGAGGTGCGATGGGGCCTTCGTCTTCGGTTGCTACTCCTCCTGGGAGCACTGCTTGTCCTGGGCTTCGTTCCTCTGTTTTTTGCCACCTCGACCTACACTCGTGTCGTCCTCGAAAGGCAACAACGGCAGGCCGCGACCCAGGTCTCTCGCGCGGTATCGGCCCAAATCTCCCTCGAACGCCAGCGACTCACCACCGACGAGCTCCTCGACCTTCTGAGTAGCCAGGTGGACTCCGGAGCCATTCACGCCATCGCCGTTTACTCCGCGGAGGGGCAAGCCATCGCGCGGGTGGGTGAGCCGGAGCTGGTCGAGTTGCTCCCCCAGCAGCGGAGCAGCGCAGAATCGACGCGCCGCGATCTCGTCACCGAACAGGGCCCGGCGCTGGTCGTCTTTACCCCTCCAGCTTCCCCCCCACCTCATCCCGACGCCCAGGGCGGAGTCGCCGTGGTGACCCGCGTCGATCCTGTCACCACCCAGGCCCAAAGCCTGGCTCGACTGACGGGGCTCTACATGGTCGTCGGCGCCCTGGCCGCGATGGCCTTCGCCTATCTTGGACTCACTCGGTGGATCATCGTGCCCGTCCTGAATCTCAGAAGCGCCGCTGAACGAGTCGCGAGAGGGGCCAGGCGCCTCGAGCCCCTCGGGAGCGCTCCAACGGAGCTTCAGGAACTGGGATTCAGCCTTTCACAAATGACCGCGCAGCTTCGGTCTGAGGAAGAAGCTTTGCGCCATCAGGTCGAAGAAGTCGAAGGAAAAACCCGAGAGCTCGAAGCGGCTCAAGCGTCTCTCGTTCGCTCGGAACGATTGGCTACCGTGGGTCGACTCGCAGCCGGCCTGGCCCACGAAGTCGGCAACCCGATTTCGGCTCTCGTGGGTCTGTGCGACTTGCTGGCAGACGAAGATCTCGGTCCGGAGGAGCGGAGCGATTTCCTGCGTCGCATGCGCAAAGAAATTGCGCGCATCGATCGCGTGATTTCCGATTTGTTGGCCTACGCTCGGCCTAGACAACATCTCACAACCTTTAAGGCCGCCGACGCTCACTCCCGGGCGGGTGAGGAGAGCGGTGGCAGACCGGAACCCGCGTCCGTGCCGGAAGCCATTGCGGACGTCCTTTCCCTCCTGTCTCCGCAAAAAAATCTCAGCGAAGTCACCTTCCAGCAAAATGTCGCCCCTCAACTACCCCACGTCGCCTTGCCACAGTCCGAACTGGTTCAGGTTCTTCTCAATCTACTGATGAACGCCGTCGACGCCTGCGGGCAACGGGGAACAGTCGAAATCATCGCCGAGCCTGAGCGAAACGGGGTCTCCATCCTCGTGCGTGACAGCGGTCCGGGGGTCCCCGCTGACTTGCGAGACAGCATCTTCGAGCCTTTTGTCAGCACGAAAGAGGTGGGAAAGGGAACCGGACTCGGTCTGGCCGTCTCCCGAGGTCTCGTCGAGGCGGTAGGTGGAAGCCTCACCCTCCTCCCCGACCGCGGGGATCCAAGCGGCGCCACCTTCTGTCTTTTTCTTCCTCAATGAACGCGCGGGACTCTCGAGCAGTTCTGGCGCCTCACCAGACACAGCCCCAAGGCGCTTCCCCTTTTTGACCGATGAACCCGCACACCTGCTCCTCTAAAAGCTCTCCGTGAGTTGCGACGACACCTCCCCGGCTTCGAGCCATCGGCTTGACCGTTCCGGGACTCAGAAGGCCCAACGAGTGAGCTCGACAGCGGACCAGGACCAAGCTCAGCCAGCAGGCTTTTTGGCTTCTCTCGAGGTTGTCCGTGGCGTCCCTTCGAGACCGATGATGAACACACCGGCGCCCTCCTCGAAGATCTTCCAATCTTCTCGGTTCTCCTTGGACAAGGTGCGCCCAGAGCTGAGTCGCTCCGAATTGGGCCAATGGATGCTGGCTGGACCTCGGCGTGCCAAAGAGACCCTGTCCACGGTCAGCGAGCAACAAGCGCGAGACGCATGGCGGACCCTTCATGCCCACGCAGAGTGCTCGGGTTCGACTTCCGGTACCTTGTTGCCACCAACGCGCCTTCGCCCCTTGCTGGAAAGGGCTCTCAGTCCTGCGTCCGACAAGCTCTTCGAGCAGCTCCTCCATGCTGCCGCGCACACCACCTGGCAGCGCTTCGGAAGACACCGGCAGATCTACGCCCCCCTCTACGTCAGCAACGCCTGCACGAACTGCTGCAAGTATTGCGGATTTTCCTCCAAGAATCCAATCGCTCGCCAGACGCTCCAACAAGAAGAAATCGCCAGCGAGGCAGACGCACTCCGAACGCTCGGCTATCGACAAGTTCTGTTGGTTTGCGGTGAGGCTCCCAAAATCTTTGGTGTCGAACAGATCGAGAAAAGCGTGGGTCTCCTGTCCCAACGATTCGCTCGAGTGGGCCTCGAGGTCTTTCCCCTGCACACGGCCCAGTATGCGCGCCTGCACGAAGCAGGCGTCGACCATGTCTCGCTCTATCAGGAAACCTATGATCCCCTCATGTACGACCACGTGCATGACAAAGGAAAGAAGCGAAATCTACTGTGGCGCTTGCAAGGACCTGTGCGGATACTTTCCAGTGGCATCAGCGAAGTCGGGTTGGGCGTGCTCTTGGGACTCAGCCCTTGGCGCTTCGAAGCAATCGCACTGGCGCTCCACCTCGCGGAACTTTCGGTCCAGTTCCCAGCAGCTCGATTGAGCGTCTCCTTTCCACGGCTCCGCCCTGCGCAAGGCGGATTCAAGCCCACGCATCCCGTCTGCGATCGCGATTTGTTGCACATGATGGCGGTGCTACGCCTTTGTGCGCCGAACGCTCATTTGGTACTCAGCACTCGCGAATCACCGCGCTTTCGAGACCGCCTGTGCTCCTTACTCGCCACGAAACTGAGCGCCGGTTCCGTAACCAGCCCAGGCGGGTATAGCTCCCTCAGCGCGCCGCCAGATTTTCAGCGCACTCTTTCAGTCGGCGAGCCGAGGAAAGCCCACGACGAAAGCCGATTGGCTCAGTTCTCCATTGGCGATTCGAGGAGCGCCGCTGAAGTGCGCCGCGCACTGAGGCAAGAAGGCCTGACTCCCCACGGCTAACTTGCTTGTCAAAAGGGACGCAAACCGACGAAACCGCATCGGTGCCATGACCAGTCTACTCTCATCGACCCATCTGACGACCAGCACGCCGCCACTCCATTTGGCATTCGGACAACAAGCCCATCACTACGAGCAGCATTCCGACATCCAACGAGAGGCGGCTCATCTGTGCTATGAGTGGGTCGAAGAGGACTGCCAAGGACTCACGGCTCTTGAGTTGGGTGCGGGGACCGGGCTCTTCACACGACTTCTCGAGCAGTCCCATTTCAGTTGGTTGCTTGCCACCGATCTTTCGCAAGAAATGATCGAACAGGGGAAAGCGCGATCGCAACGCGCCCAATGGTGCGCCGTCGATGCCTGGACTCCTCCTCCTGGTCTGTTCGTGCATCGGCTCTACTCCACCAGCCTTCTGCAGTGGGCCCTCGAGCCCAGCCAAGTCGTCACCCGTTGGCGTCGGCTGCTCTACCCTGGCGGTCGAGCACTCCTGTCGCTCTTTACTCGCGGCAGTTTGAGGGAGCTCGAAGCGCTCGCTCCCCACCTGTCGCCGTGTCGCTGGCTCTCGTGCCAAGAGTGGCAAGACATCTTCGTCGCCAGCGGCTTCGAGATCCTGCGCAGTGAACCGATCCAGCGGGTTTATTCTTACCCAAGTGCCTGCGAAGCACTGAGGACCCTTCATCGTACGGGGGCAGTGACTCCTCACCGTCTCGGTCCGGCAGCCCTACGAAAAATCATGCGGGCTTATGACAGGCAGGCCTCCCGCACCGCGGGCGTCGAGATGACCTGGTGCGCGCTTCGAATCGAGTTGCGTCGACCAGAATCTGAACGCAGACGAATCGCTTAAGCTGCGCGTCGGGGTTCATCGATCGGCCGATTGATCGGCCGATCGATCGGTGACCTGAGGCAATCTGCCCCTTTTGACGCCGCGGAAAAACGGTGCTCCGGTAAAACATCCGTGACGCGTGACTGAGCTAGCGGACTTTTGCTCAAGGATATTTCTACTCGCCCCGCGCCTTCGCCGATCTCTGACAAAGATGGATGACTACGAGAGCGAGCAGGAACTCCTGGCTAAGCTCCGCGAGCTCGCGGCAAAGGAAAAACGCTATCGCGCGTACTTCGAGGACGCGCCGTGTGCCATCTACGTGATGGATGCGGCGGGACGCTATGTCGACGCCAATCCAGCGGCACTGCGCCAGATTGGCTACACGAAACGAGAACTGCTCGATCTGAGCGTCGTGGATATCGCTACGCAACCAGCAGCCGGAGAGAGTTTGGAGGCCCTGCGCCGCGATGGAGAAGTGTCCGTCGAAACGACTCTTCATCGTAAAGACGGCCAAACCTTGATGGCCGCTCTCGAAGCCGTAGCGCTGGACGGGGAGCAAAATTACCTCGCGTTCGTCAAAGACATCACGAAAACCAAGGAACAAGAGAGAAATCTCCGCCAAGCGCGGGATCGCGCTCAACGATACCTCGATACCGTTGGCGCGATGGTCGTTGTCCTCGACAAAACGGGGAGGATCACTCTCATCAACCGCCAAGGCTGCCATCTGCTGGGCTATCGAGAGGAAGAACTGCTGGGTCAGTTCTGGTTTGCCACCTGCCTTCCGCAACCAAGTGGCCTCGAGAAGCTCTACCCCTCCTTTCAACAGGCCATCAACGGAGAGACGATACCGCCAGAGAAGGTCGAAAGTCCCGTGGTGACGAAGGAGGGAAACCTGCGCCACCTCGCCTGGCATAGCAAACTGCTCTATGACGACCAAGGCCATGTCACGGGGATCCTCAGCGCGGGGGAGGACATCTCAGAAAAGCGACGTCTCGAGCAGCAGCTGCAACAAGCGCAGAAAATGGAGGGGCTGGGAACCCTGGCTGGTGGACTCGCGCACGACATGAACAACGTGCTCGCAATGGTGCTTGGCTTCGCCTCGGCGGCCAAGAGCGAACTACCAAGCAACCATCCGGTACGAAAAGATCTCTCGGATATCATCGAGGCAGGAGAACGAGGCAAATCCCTCGTACAGAACCTGCTCGGCTTTGCTCAAAAGGGACAATATCAAAAGCAAAATCTTTCATTGAACGACATCGTGGAAAAGCTCGTGAGCGTGCTCAAGCAGTCTTTACCCAAAGACGTTGACGTCGCAGCGGATCTGGATCCCGAGCTTGGAGAAGTCCTCGGGGACAGTCCCCAAATCTCACAGACACTCATGAATTTGTGCATCAACTCAGCGGACGCGCTGGGCAGTTCCGGTGTCATCATGATTCGGACTCGAAACGAGGAGATCGTTCAGAGTCAAATGACGCATCTTTGCCCGGGACGCTACGCTCGCGTGGAGATTGAGGACAACGGCCCAGGAATGCGAGACGAGGTGCGGGAGAAGGCATTCGAGCCGTTTTTTACGACCAAGGAAATCGGCAAGGGGACCGGCCTCGGCCTCTCCATGGCCTACGGAGTCATCCGCAATCATCAGGGTACGATCGAGCTCGATAGTGCTCCTGGAGCAGGAACCAAAGTGACCTTGTGGCTTCCCACGGCGCAGTCGAAACCAAAAGTTTCTTCCTCTCCCCCGGCACGAGCTGCACGCAATCCAGCGAGTCGCTCGACCGTTCTCGTCGTCGATGACGAACAGCAAGTCCGAAAATCCCTCTGCCGTATGTTGGATCGATTGGGCTACCTCGCCTTGAGCGCCGATGGGGGAGACTCCGCCCTGCAACTCTACCGGGAACGAAAAGACGATATCGACTTGGTGATACTGGATCTGTCCATGCCAAAGATGAATGGTCTCGAGTGCTTTTCCGCCCTGCAGGCCCTCGACCCCACCGTGCGTGTTCTCCTCTGCACGGGGCATGGTGACGAGGCCGCCGTCGATCAAATGATTCAAAACGGCATTCTTGGGGTCGCCCGAAAACCCTTCGGTCTCGACGAGCTCCGTCGGTTCATCAATGATGCCCTTGCACCATCTCATCATCCCCAGCGAACTTGACTCCTCGGGCAACTCAGGTTCGGCTCTCGCGTCATGTACGTACACCGAAGGGCGTTCGTCAAACAGCACCTTCTATTCTGGAGGACTCTTGTCCTTCTCGGTCTGCTGAGTCTGTGGGCATCTCCCTCACGAGCCTTCGCCGCAGAAGATCGGATTCAGCAGTCGCCTCCCCGGCGCACTTCTCCAGACCAGGGCGGCCTTCCTCCGTTTCCACGGGAACGACCGGCCACGGATTTTCGAGCTCTCCTCGAAATCAGCGCAGCCCTCGGCATCGCGACGATCTGGTACATCCTCGATGATCGAAACGTGTTCGATTGGGATCACCCCAGCCTCGAGGAACGCCTCAACGGAGAAGCATGGCGCTTCGACAACAACACCTTTGGCATCAACTATCTCGCCCACCCCTTGAATGGGGCGGGAATGTACGTGCTCTCCAGGGGAAACCGCGTTGGGGTTTGGCCCTCTCTCGGATACACCATTTTGGGGTCTACTTTTTGGGAGTACGTCATCGAATTTCAGGAAAAGGTGAGCATCAATGATATGATCATCACTCCTGGCGTAGGGCTCGCGTTCGGCGAGTTCTTCCACAAGCTCTCCTGGTATGTGAGCAGCAGTCGACCCAAGACCCCAGCCAGAACGGCTCTTACCTGGTCACTGGGTCTCTCCGTTCAGGCCCACCGCGCCTGGGACGGGCGGGATCCTCCACCAGCCCCTGGCAAGGATGCGCTCGGCTTTTCTAGCGCCATGTGGCACGACTTCGCCGCTGGCTACGCCTTGGGCATCACCTCTCCCCACCTGGAGAGCGCCACCTCTCTGCATCGGCTGCAAGCCACCGGCGAGCTCGTCAGCATCCCAGACTACCTCCAACCGAAGGCTCTCCGGGGCTGGTTTCATCGAGCCGAATTCTCTCGAGCCAGCTTGGGGTTGGAGATTTCGGAGAGAGGAGTGGGCTACGACCTGTTCGCAGAAACCATTGCGGTCGGCTACCATTTTCAAACCGAGCAACTTGCCAGCACCACCGGCCTCTCGGCAGCCTACTTGCTCAGGGACACCAAAAGCGGCGGTTATGATGATCGACAGGGGCTCCTTCTGGCTCCCGGTCTCGTCACCGACTTCAGAGCCCGCCGGACCCCATTCAACTCCCGTCTCCGCCTGGCCGCCTATCCAGCATTCGGATCCCTGAGCTCTTTGGCTTACGAGCAATGGCAAGCTCGAAACCCTGGGGTCCGGACCAAGACGATTCTAGGAAGGGCCGGATATTCCTACTCGTTTGGGTGGACGACTCTCGCGGAACTCCGGCTGGCTTGGTCGCCTTTGCAGCTCCGCACCAAAGTACTCCTGGGCGACCATGCTTCCATCGAAGGACTCGACCGCTCACAGGAAGAGGTCACCCTCGATGCGCCTCTCACAGAATCCGTTGCCGAGTACAGCGTGGGAGCCTGGCTCACGCCGGAACGTTTTCCCCTCGAGATTGGCCTGCACTACGAGTTGCGCCGTCGCACCTCGAGCATGGGGACAGCCAGTGAACGCACCGAGCGCAGCGTGGAATCAGAGCGCACGCTCCTTTGGGCAACGTCGAGATTTTAAAAAACCAGGCACGGCGGGTCGCTGACTTCTACGAAGCGGCCATCCGCGAAGCTGCCGCTACCTCGGGATGTTGAGGTTGCTCCGATCCCTCTCCCTGCACGCTCTGGACCGATGGAGCACCAGCTCCGGCATGAATTGGGGCTGACTCGAAGGACACCGAGGCGTTGACCCGGTCGACCTTCGGAGGGAAATGCAGCCCTTCCGGCCAGCGGAGACCGGTGGGACCAGCTCCAGGCAAAGCCGTCCAAATGGAGCCGTTGGCCTGATTGTAGTGAAGAAGCCAATTTCGAGCCTGTTCCACGAGGCGAGCGTCAACCGGCGGCGGATGATTCCAAAATTGATCCAAGCTGCACTCAGCAGTCAGCCCCATGTATCCGTAGATGGACTCACCCAGAGCGATCACTGGCGTCCCATGGTGGAGAGAAGAAAACCCTATGGTGCTATTGAGCACAACGGTACCCCGGGCATGCTGCAACAGCGTAGGCAAATGCAGATCATGGACATAGACGACCCGCTCAGAAATCCCCAACTCCTGAGACAGCCTCTTCAGATATTCTCCATAGTCCCGATAGGCTCGATCGGCTGGATGGTGCTTGACCACGAGCCAGTCGTCAGCTGAGGCTGCGTGCGCAAACGATTTGACCGCATCCTCGATAAACGCACGCACGTCGCCAAATTGAGAGCTCATCACCTGTGAGTCGTTGTGTACCTGGAGACCAAGCAAAAAGTAGCGCTTGCTCCTTTCTCCTGAAAGTAGCGGGAGCAGGTGAGCTTCCTTTCGGGCGTAAATGGCACGCCGCCAAAACGACCGTCCCCAAAGAAGTGCCTGCCGCCAGGTATTCACATCTCGATGATGCCGATAGTGCGGGTAGAGAAACCCGAAGAGGGTGATGCAAAGGGAATTGACGATCGTATGTAGTACGGACCAAGCAAAGGCGTGACGCACCGGCAGGGGCTGATAGCTCGGAGGCGGGGCGATCCCATAAGCATCCGGATCCCTGGGCATCGTCGATCGGGCATTCACGCCATCCCGTTCAATTGTGACGTAGTCGGGACGCAAATAGCCTTCTTCAAAAACGAAGATCTCGACGCCTGCTTCTTGAAGAGCAGGAAGCGCCGCTCGATGATAGGGGCGATAGTCACCGAACAGAAAGCAGGCCTCGATCTCGTGCTGCCGCACGTACTCCGCTACATACTGGGGAAAGTCCTCAAACGTCCCCCGATAGGAATCTCCGGAGAGTCCCAGGAAATAGAACGCGTCGGCGGGATTCAAATGAATCTTCCTCACGATCGCTCCCGCTCCCTTCAGCTCCTGGGCGAGACGACGGAAGAAGGGACCGTTGGGCCCCTGGAGCAAGAGCACTCGACGTCCGGCTAGCTCATCCAACATCGATCAAGCTCCTCAGGTAGCGCAGCACACGCTCCGCACGACGCGCCCATGTTGGTGTGACATCGCCAGGCCCGCGTCGCTGCCGACTCGTCGACAGCTCGTAGACGATCTCCTCTGGCCCCACAGAGTAGCCCGTGGTTTGACTCACGTAGAGTGGATACTGGATCAGCGCCCCCCACACGAGTTCATCCAGAGAAAGTGTCCGAGTTCTGCGCGGTGATGTCATGCGGTCGGTTGTCAGGCCCCAGCCTGCGTAAAAAGGGAGTCCATAGGTGAACACGCGTGCTCCTCGTAGCAGGGCCTCGAACCCCAGGAGTGAGGTCAAAGTATGCACTTCCTGTGCCACGGATAAACAGGCCAGGCTGGACGCCCGCGCCTCCACATGGTCCACCAGCTTGAGCTCCCGCCGGCTCAAACTCCCCGGGCGGTTGCCCGAAAGAACATCCGGATGAGGTTTGTAAAGCAAAAAGGCCTCGGGACAAGCCTCCCGCACAGCGCGAACCAACTTCGCACTCGAATCGATCTCGCCTCCCCCGAGCCGCACGGAAGCATCTCCATCCACCTGACCGACAACCAGAATGACCCGCCGCCCTGCGGCTCTGACACGTGGTGGGACATCACTTTGAACATTGTATTTCGTCAGCTGACCCCTGACGAGCATGTCACGGAGCCGAGCCGCACGTCTCAAGTTTCCTTCGCTCAACTGGATTTCCAAAAGAATCGTTTCCAGATCACTCGGCCGGGAAGGATCATAGTAAATGCCGCTTCTGTCCCACACGAGAGAAGAGGGCGGCGTCAGATCCGAGCCCAATCGTGTTGAGCGCAGAAAACCGTCCTCGACGCGCTCCACGGAAAACCCATTCCTCTGCACCTTCTGCTCGAGCTCGGCCGTGAGGTTCTGCCCCCAAACCACCACACGCTCGGCTCCTTTCTCTTTCAGATGTTTTTCCAGTTCTGCTTCTTTCAGAAAGTGAATCTGGCCTCCCGGCGACTCGAAAAAGCGGCTGACGGCGGTCCATTTCCAGCGAGAAAATCCCACAGCGAGTGTGGTGCCCTCACACTCCGCAAAACGGCGACGCTGCAACGCAAGCAATTCTAAGACATCCTCCAACTCGCAGCGCTCCCCATAGATCGGATGAACGTAGCTAGGGTACAAGAGCCATGCGGCGGCGACCAGTTCGGCAAGCGAACGTCTCGCTCCGCGCCGCTCAACGGGGATCTTGTCAACGGTCAGTCCCCAGCCGGCATAGAACGGGGCGCCGAAGCAGGTGACCGGTTTGTCCCAGAGTAACGCCTCGAACCCGAGCTGAGACGTCGCGGTGACCACATGGTCGACGGCTTCGAGAAGGAGGTGGGGATTGGTCGGCTTCGCATGAATCCGCACCCTTTCATGATCCATATGCGTTTCGGACAGAAAGCCCTGCTTGCGGCCTGCTATCACGTCGGGGTGCGCCTTGACGACGATTTCAGCTTCGGGAAATTCCGTCAGCGCCCAGTCGAGCATGAAGTCTTTTGCCTGTTTGGAGACCAAGCCGTAGCGAATCGATGCATCGCCGGCCGTTTGGTCCACGAGCAGCACCCTCCTTCTGACGCTGGGAGGAAGCTCGCAGTGAAGACTCCCATTGTTGTACTTAGATATCCGTTCTCGTCGGACATAGTCGATCGCCCGTTCGGCTCGTGCCAGCAAGTCTGGGGAGGAAAGCCCTTTTCCCGAAGACAGAATCGCCTCGAGCCGCGAAGGCTTGGTGGCATCATAATAGATGCCCCGATCATCGACGACGAGGGACAGCGGCGGCTGGGTCGTTCCCGGCCGAACCGAGCGAAAGAAGCCGTCTTCGAGAAAGATCAGCGGCTTGCCGTGGCGCCGGGCGTACTTTTTGGCCGCATGACCGGTCTCTTTGTTCCCCCACGTCAGGACAGCACCCACTTCACCAGCCAGTCGATCGCTCGGACGAAACACACAATCCGCTGCGCCCACGAACTCAGCAAGGTGTCGAATGCGCGCCATCCCAGCAGAGAAAATGGCAACTCTTTGAAAAGCGATATCGAACGAAAGTGGCAGAGACATGTGCGAAAGCCTCAAGGACATCTACGACAGATGAGCCCCCGATTCCAGCATGGGTGAAGGCTGCGGCAGCACTGTGCCTGCTTGGGCCAGTCTATGATCCTCATGTCATCGTTGACCTCAAGACGGACCCGTGGGATCCATTTGTGACGCTTGAGGCATCTGTGTCCTGCTTGCCGGGCGAATTCTTCGGTAACCGCTCGAGCCACTCTTACT
>CAYTRQ010000051.1:13609-17076 GCA_964440025.1 uncultured Polyangiaceae bacterium
TTACTTAATTCATCATCTTTAGGCTTCATCATCTTCAAGGTGTCATCATGACCGAAAGTCTACCAACAACGTCTCACCTCGTTGGCCTAGCTCATGGCGCCGCGGCACTTCCGGTTGAACCCAACGTGCCCCAAAGTGTGATCTCGGATGACCAGGAGCTCAATTGTCTCGAGCGCGCTCGCGCGATGATTCTCACACAAAGTGATGCTCTCACACGCACGGCCCAACTCCTCGACACCCAATTTCTCACGGCAGTTGAGGTCATTCGTCGGTGCCGGGGAAGACTCGTCGTAGGCGGTATGGGTAAGTCGGGACTCATTGGCAGAAAGATCGCAGCGACCATGTCGCTGACTGGAACGCCGGCCTTCTTTCTCCACCCCAGCGAGGCACGCCACGGCGATCTCGGAATGGTGACCCCGGATGATGCCATCCTTCTCGTCTCTCGCAGCGGCGAGACCGAAGAGCTTGTCAGCCTTCTCGGGCCTATCAAGGAGCTCGGCATCCCTCTCGTGGCAATCGTGGGCAGCCCGCAATGCACCCTGGCCCGATTTGCAGACGTGGTCCTGGATGCATCGATCGAACGAGAAGCCTGCCCCCTCAATCTGGCGCCAACCACCTCCAGTTTGGTCGCTCTCGCTATGGGAGATGCTCTGGCGGTAACCCTAAGTCGTTCTCGTGGATTCGAAACGCAGGACTTCGTACGGATTCACCCCGGAGGCAATCGTGGGCGCCAGCTGAAAACGCGCGTCTCCGATGTCATGCGCAAATCCGACCTCCCTTTCGTGCCCAAGGAGATGCCCCTGTGCGACATCATCGTGCATATGACGGCCGGTCGCTGTGGCCTTGCCATCGTTCAAGAGCAAGATGGCAGTCTGGCGGGAATCATCACCGATGGTGATCTGAGGCGAGCTTTCCAACGATCGGGGGAGCCAACACAACTTCACGCCTGCGATCTGATGACCCGCCGCCCCGTGGTGATCCGAGACGACGCATTGATCGGCGAAGCCGAGGATTTGATGCGCCAGAAGCGCATCAAGGCGCTGCTTGCAGTCGACGCGTCCGGCGCGGTACGAGGAATCGTCGACGTGTTCGTAAACCGATGATCCTGCGCTTCCAGTTTTTTCTCGGCAAACACACCCCCGCCCATCGAAGATTCTTCCAGCTGGTGTGGATGACCTTCGCTGCCGGGCGGAGACAAGAGCAAAAAGCGAGTCCGAGAGGCGCATCCATCCAACCGGCCGCTTCGTTAAGACAGGGCGGAAGCTGTCTCCTTGCCAACGTCCTTCTCGCCGGCCTCCTTGCCGGGTGCGGCGGCCCTCCCACCGACGCTCGCACTCCTCGCGAGGCGCAGGCCACCGAGGAGCCGCAGCGCGATCTGGGGCAAACTGACCAGGAACGTGCTATTTTGGCACAAGTCGGGGAATTACCTGCCGGAAAGAGCCTCGTGATCGATTCCACTCGCGTGAAAGCCGGCACTATCTACACTGCAGCGAGCGGCCATCGATGCCGGAGTGTCTCGATAAAAAACGCGGAACGAACCAGGAAGCGGTTGGCTTGTCACGAAGATGATTCCTGGTTCTTCGTCCCCAACGTCATGGGGGACGCTCACACCACTTTCACTCCATGAGCTTGCGTCGCGGACTGCTTACGCAAATGCAGGTCGTTCACGCTCTGATCCTGCGTGAGACCAGGACCCGGTTTGGCAAAAATCAACTCGGCTATGTCTGGGCCTTGCTCGAACCCGTCCTGTTCGCCGCGCCATTCCTCGCTCTGCACTCGATGGCCGACCGAAGCCCCCCGCCTGGCATGACCCTCTTTGGCTTTTTGATCACTGGAGTCATCACCTATTTGGCATTTCGGTCCGGCAAATCGCGCTTGTACTCGGCCGTGGGGGGCAATCGGGGACTCCTCTTTTACCCGCAAGTTCTTCCCGTCGACCTGAACATTTCCCGCCTCATACTCGAATCGGCCACGTCCCTGTCGTCGTTCGCCTTGATTATGGGCGCCGAAGCGCTCTATCGCGGCAAGCTCGAGATCGACAACCTCCTCCTCGTCCTGCTCGGTTTTGGCCTGGCCTCACTACTCGGAGGAAGCCTGGGGATGGTGCTCGGAGCTCTCAGTCTCTATTGGCCAACCCTCGAGCGCATTACTGGCCCCATGCTCCGCCCTCTCTTCTGGATTTCAGGCGTCTTTTTTACCGCCAATGATCTTCCTGCCGACATCCTCAGCGTGCTCATCTACAATCCGGTCTTGCATGCCGTAGAGCTCGTTCGCACTGGCTGGTTCGTCGACTATAGTTCCCGTTCAGCTAGCGTCGTCTATCTTGGGGGCTGGGTACTGGGATTGATGTTCCTGGGGCTCGCTCTCGAACGAACCAGTCGAGCCCGCTTGGAATTCTAAGACATGATTGAGCTCGTCAACATCACCAAAGCTTATCGAACCAACGCAGGTCTGCATGTCGTGCTCGACCATATCTCCGTGCGGATCCCTACGGGCATCAGCTTGGGCATCTTGGGCGGCAATGGTGCAGGAAAATCGACACTTCTTCGGGTCGTCGGTGGGGTCGAAGAGCCCGACTTCGGGGAGGTGAGGAAGGAGGGGCGCGTCTCGTGGCCCATCGGCTTCGCGGGCGGATTTAGCGGCTCGCTCACCGGCGAAGAAAACTGCCGGTTCGTCGCCCGCATCTATGGGGAAGACGTGGATCGGGTCGTCGGCTTTGCCCGGCAGTTCTCCCAAATTGGCAGCTATTTCTTCATGCCGGTGAAGACCTATTCGTCGGGAATGCGGGCCCGACTCGCTTTCGGCGTAAGCATGGCCATTGACTTCGATGTCTATCTCGTCGACGAGGTCACAGCCGTGGGAGACGCCCGTTTCCAGAAGCGCTGCCGCCAGGCATTCGCAGAGCGCAGCGACCACTCGTCGGTGATCATGGTCTCCCATCAAGAAAAAACGATGCGCGACTACTGCGACAGCTTTGCGCTCTTGCATCAAGGGCAACTCCTTTTGTTCGACTCCTTGGAGGACGCTCTCGAAGCTCGCGACGAGGAGGCAGCATGAGCGAACCTGCGCACAAGCAACAGCCAACGAACACTCAGCAGAAGGAACGTTCTTCGGCGAGCCCCAAGCCTCAACCGGTGCCTGTGCCGGCGGAAACCAATCCAGAACCACTCCAGCGCGACTCCGCTTCAGAGCAGGACGGCGCTCAAGCGGCTCCACAAGAAACCACTCCTCAGAAGCCGGCAGCCACCCCGCAGAAGCCGGCAGCAAAAAAGGAAACCGAAAAACCAGCGGCAAAAAACGAAGCCACCCCGCAGAAGCCGGCAGCAAAAAAGGAAACCGAAAAGCCAGCGGCAAAACCAGCGGCAAAAAACGAAGCCACCCCGCAGAAGCCAGCAGCAAAAAAGGAAACCGAAAAACCAGCGGCAAAAAACGAAGCCACCCCGCAGAAGCCAGCAGCAAAAAAGGAA
>CAYTRQ010000051.1:17176-20104 GCA_964440025.1 uncultured Polyangiaceae bacterium
CGGCAAAAAACGAAGCCACCCCGCAGAAGCCAGCAGCAAAAAAGGAAACCGAAAAGCCAGCGGCAAAACCAGCGGCAAAAAATCAACCGGGACCGGTCAACGCCCCGGGAGCCAAAAATCCGGGCGCCGCAGCTCCGCGGGATCCCCGAGGCGTCAAGGAGGAGACCCAGACCAGCCTCGAGCAGCGACAGGCTGCTCAGGAGTCCGTGCGGCAGTTGCGCCGACAAAGAGCCCGGAATCTTCTCCTTCGTCTCGCCATTTTCGTTCTCGGACCCACGCTGATCTCCGCAGGCTATTTCGGGTTCGTCGCAAGTGATTCCTATGAATCGGTGGCGATGTTTTCGATCCAATCGGCCGAAAACCAGCAGGCCCTTCCCATGGAAGGTCTCATTGGCCTGGCTGGCGCCAACCCCAGTAGCCGCGACACGCTCGCAGCTCGGGAATACGTCCTGTCTCGAGACATGTTCGATGTCCTCGACGAGAAGCTCGATCTCATGGACAAATACCGCTCCAAGAAGATCGACTTCTTCTCCCGACTCCCTGCCTCCGCTAGCCGCGAGGACGCGTTCGAGTACTACCTCGACAAGGTTCGCGTCAGCTACGACAGTAACTCTGGCGTGCTCACGCTCCGCGTCCGCGCATTCACGGCCGAAGATGCGACCACCGCCGCCCGGGTAATCCTCGAAAGCAGTGAAGACATGGTGAATCAGCTTTCGGCGCAAGCCCGGCGGGACCGCATCCATTTCGCACAAAAGGAATTGGCCAAGGCGGAAAAGCGTCTCTCCGAAAGTCGGCAGGAGCTCGTCGAGCTCCAGCAAGAGCGCGGCGAATTCAGTCCCGAGCAGAGCGCGGAAGCGGCTCTCACCATTCGCACTCAGCTCGAATCAGAACTCGCCAATGCGCGCGCAGACTATGCGGTCAAGCGTTCCTACATGGCAGAGGACTCTCCGCAGGTCATTGCGGCCCGCCAGAGGGTGCAGTCCCTCGCCAGCCAAGCAAAAACCGAGAATCAACGTCTCGTCGCCCCCGACTCCGAAGGGCTCAATAGCTCCCTGGTAGAATTCGAGGACGTGATGGTGGAAAAGGAGTTCGCCACGCAGGCCTATCAATCGGCCCTCACTTCTCTCGAGGTGGCTCGCAGCGACGCCGCTCGACAGCATCGCTATTTGGCGACCATCGCCGCGCCGAGCATTCCCGATGAAGCCCAGTATCCTCGGCGCTTCCTCCTCGTCTTAGCGACATTTTTGGTCAGTTTGGTGGTCTTTGGCATCGGCTCGCTCGGCCTCGCCGCCATCAAGGAACACGCCCGCTTGTAATGAATTGGTCCCCACTCCGCGCCCTTTTCCAATTCCCTGTTTTCATGTGGCAAAGACCTGCATTCGGACTCATGGGTTTTCTCGGTTCGTCGAGTCGATGGACGCGCTACTGCCTGCTGGTCTTGTGGACGATCTCCATCGGGCTCCAAGCCCCCCGAGCAGCCCATGCCGTCCCAAGCCCTAGCAGCCAGCTGGCTCAAGTCATTCCCAATGTCCCAGGTCCCACTCCTCCCCGGTTACCTGGTTCTTCGAAGTCTTCCTCGTCTCCACGTGGTTCTTCAAAGGGGGCAGCCGGCGATCTCAAAGAAACCGAGCGTGAGGAAAAAGCCGACCTGGCCGAAGTCAAGGAAGGCACCGCAGAGAAGCACAACCTCAAGCCCTTCGGGGCCAACCTGTTCATGGGAAATTTCCTACGAACTCGGGAAGACGGTCTGAACCCCAACTACGTGATCATGCCCGGCGATCGGGTCGCCATCAACGTTTGGGGTGCCGTCGAGGTCCAGGAGGTCGCTGTTGTCGACAGCCAGGGCAATATCTTCATTCCTCAAGTCGGCCCCATTCACTTGGCTGGAGTCAAAAACGCCAACTTGACGGAAGTCGTGCGGCAAGGGCTGTCCAAGGTCTACACCCGATATTTCGACGTCTACACGAACCTGATCACGGCCAATCCAGTCGCGGTGTTCGTCACCGGAGGAGTCGAGCGTCCTGGGCGCTACGCCGGGATCCCGAGCGACTCAAGCTTGTTCTTCCTCGATCAAGCCGGAGGGATCGATCCCAAGCTAGGAAGCTATCGGGAAATCGAGATCTTGCGCGAAGGCAGAGTGATCGCCGAAATCGATCTGTACAACTTCCTTCTTAGCGGAAGAATCGGTGACCCTCAGTTCAAAGATGGCGACACGATCCTCGTCAAGCAACGAGGACCTGTCGTGGAAATGCAGGGCAGCGTGGTGAAGCCTGCACTTCTGGAATTCAAGGACGAGGCCATCAGCGGCGCCGATGCTTTGGCGGTCATCCCGGGAGCCGCTCGCGCAACCGAGGTGACCGTTACGGGCATTCGGGACGCGGCACCGTTCAGTAAGACGCTACCACTCGGCAAATTCATGTCGTTCGCCCTGCGGGATGGAGACCGCATTGAATTGCGCGACGACGGACGCCCTGGAACCATTCTCGTTCACCTCGAGGGTGAATACGAAGGCCCCAGCATTTTGGCGGTCCGTCGAGGCTCCCGACTGGTGGACGTCCTTCACCACGTGCCAGTGGATCCCAAGCTCGCCAATCTCAATGGAATCCATTTGCGTCGTCCTTCGGTGGCACAGGCCCAAAAGGACGCCATTGATGACGCGCTGTTTCGTCTTGAGCGCAGCGCACTCTTGGCTTTGTCGGACTCCGACGGAGAAACGAACATTCGAGTCAAGGAAGCCGATCTCGTTCAACGGTTCGTCGAGCGAGCACGCTTGGTCCAACCGCTGGGTCGTGTCGTGACGAGTCGCGGCAATCAACAACTCAACATCATGCTCGAGGAAGGCGATATTATCGTCATCCCCGCGAAGACCAACGTCGTGCGCATCTCCGGCGAGGTAATGAACCTCGAAATATCAGCGCGTTCTCGCGG
>CAYTRQ010000052.1:0-19864 GCA_964440025.1 uncultured Polyangiaceae bacterium
GCCCTACCTGTCGTAGTGATTTTTGGGGCATTGAAACTGGGAGACTTTCCGAATTTGCCGAGGCCCGCACCTTTCCTTGGAAGCCTATCCCTGTGCACACAGAGCTGGAGGTGTGGAGACCCAACTTTCGTGCCCTTGTCCGAGCGTGCGCGCTTGCCGATCTCGATTTCGCAGATGCGAACCAGGCGCTGGTATCCGGGTGCTCCGCCCCTGAACTTGCCGGCGGCTTCCTCTTGAAGTCGCACATGAAGATCGTGCTGGAGTTGCACCCTCAGCCCAATTGTCGTTATCGGATTCATAGACTGATTTCCGAAACCATGGCTTCGTTGGGAGAGGAAGGCCGATGGCACCTGCGCGAGATGGTCGAAGTTGCCGATCAGCAACAGATCGTTTTACTTCATGCTGCCATTGTGGTGCTGAGTCTCGAGCGGCGAACGAACCTTTGGAGCAAACCCGAGCAGACTGCAGTCCTTGGGGCGCTTCAGGAACCGGACGAAAGCAACTTTCTACGGGAAATGGTGGGCGAACTCGATCCATCTCTCGCCGAAAACCTCATTCTTCAAGCTCAAGCCAGACGCTACGCCGATGCCTGTTGGTCTAGCCGTATCGTGGACTGGCTTGTGGACGACGTCACTGAGGAGAATGCTGACGAGACATTGAACGTACTTTCGCGAGGTGATGCATTTGTACGTAAATGTCTCTCCAGTAGAGGAGATCAGGAGCCCACGAAACAAGCAGTCGTGCAGCTCGCGATCGAAGCCCTATCTTACCCAAAGGCTCCTGAGAATGGCGAAGAGTAGCGCACACACCCAATTTCTGCACTTGTTGCTGCTGTTTCTCGTCACCCTCGGCGGCTAGGATAAGTAAATGTTGATTCCCAGACTGGCGTCGCAATCGGAGACCAAATTGCGATCGTATGATTTCGCCTTTGCGCCGATTCTCGCCGAGGTCCACAAGGCCGAATTGAAGCTTCCCTCGATGTCTTGGAATCCGACGTCAGTTCGGTGACTGGGCCGTGGTCTTGATGACAGCGAACTGGAATTTAACACTTAACCAGCCTGCGCAGGCGATCATGATTCAAAAGAACTTGGCGAAGTGAGGCCCGGCAATCCGTGAGGCCGAACCTTGACGTGGCCGTGCTCGGCGATTCTGGTGAACGGGTGTTTTCGCGTAGAAAATGACGCCTGAGAAGGATATAACGCCGCCATGCGATTCTCGATGACTTTCATTCTGGCGAGCTTGTGCTTGCTCGCGTGCGCGACAAACCCCAGCAGCGACGCGCGGGAGCCCGATGACTCCACGGCTGTGGCCCCAGAGACGGAGGCGACGAAGGTCGAGCCCCAGGCAGCGTCCGAAGCGCCACCGGCGGAAGGAAGCAGAGCGCCGGACGATGCCGTCCGGAAGGACGTGGCTTCCGAGGGGGAGGGGGAGCCGGAGGCTGCGGCGACGCCGCGGCACGACGACTGCCCTACGGGTGGAGTGACTTCGGCCGACACGGAGGAGTTGCCGTTCGATGGAAGCTGCAACGACTCCACCAGCGCGTCGAGGGGCCCGAACTACGCCATGTTGCTGTCCACGATTGACGAGCAGGGGAGGGCGTGGAGTTTTTCGATCTACGTCGATGCGTCGGAGCCGTTCGAAGGCAAGTTCGAGGTGCAGCCGGCGCGCCACAATAAGACCCACCCTCGTCCGGAGGAGGGGAAGGCCATCATTCAGATCGAGCTCGGGGCGGGAAACGAAGAGAACAAGCGCGTTTTTCTGGGCCAGTCGGGGACGGTCATCCTGCATGGTCGGGAGGAGGGGACCTTCGTCGTGGAAGTTCGGCGGTGGCTGTGCTCAAAGGAAGACCGATTCGGTTGCGTGGAAAGCTCCCTCGGGGAGGAGACCGTCGAGCTCCGAGGCGATTTCCGTAGCCCCTTCTAGAGCGGCGACCGGTTTGACCGGTCGCCTGGACCCAAGGGAAACGAGAGGGTCGATTTCGTGCAGCAAGCGGAAGCAGAGCTCCTGAGAAACGCCCCCTCGCAAGAGGGTGGCAAACTGATCGACGCTCTAGCCAATCCTACCGGATCTCGCCTTCTACGTCCTGCCGCCGGGTGAGTTCTTCGTCAATGCAGCCCCGAATTGCGCGGCGGCTTGGGCGGTGTTTGCGTGTGCTCGAGGCTGATGGCCAGCCCCGAAGCCAAAAGCCCCAAAATGAACGTCACGCCCAACTGAAAATAGAGCAGTGACGTTACGTGCGCGGCGCTATCGAGCGAATCTTCGTTCAGCGCTTCGCCCACGTCTTCCTGGATCTTCGTCAGGCTCATCAGCTCCTCGCGCACCAACGAAAAAGCCGCTCGCATTTCGGCGTCGTAGTGCACGTCCTGTCCCGCTCGGTGAGCGGCGATGAGCTCGGCTTCTTTCTTGTCGTAAGCCGCGATGGCCTTTCTCAGTTCCTCGAGCAGGCGCGACTCTTCGTCGACCAAGTAGGTGTCTTGGATTCGTGCGATCAATCCCTCGATGGCAGCGTCGTGCTTGCCGAGGCGATAGTCGAGCGAGGATCCACCAGGAGCGAGGTCGTCGTGGAGAAATCCCTCGAGCGCTTCGCGCTTGTTGTGAAAGTGGTCGCCCAATCGGAAGAGCGTGGTGGCCGGCATGAGCCGATCGCGATACAGGGAGCCGCAGTCACGCCGCAGATTGTCGACGTAGGCGTCCTCCCAGAATTTGCCGCCCAAGATCGTGACGAACATGAGGAGCAGGACAACTGCGAGGCGGAATCGGGAGGCCCTCGTCCCTGCGAATCGTTGCGTAAGTCCAGATTTCATGACCGTCCTGCTCGTTTCGCTGCTCAAGGGCGAAACGTCGTACGCCGGGCGGTTCGTCGCCCGGTTTACCTAGATGAAGCGATGGCGACGCATTGCCACTCGCTCCTCTGCTGAGTTGTTAGCCCGGATACCACAGCGCAGGGGGGCGATGCTACGGTGCGCGACTACGACACGGTTGGGCGACTGCGACAAACCTCTTCATCGATGCAAAGTTCGGGCGAGTTGGCCCGACTAGGTAGTTCCCGTCTACAAATGGCGCTTCGTCGCCCGCCCCTTGCGGGGCGAGGGCGGTCGACTTCGCTATTTCGCCTGTATTGTGACGCTGAACGCTTCCTTGCTTGTTTGGTTCGCGTCCTTTGTGGACGCGAACTGGGTAATACCGCTCGCCGCCCCCTGGCCTTTCGTCAATCACCATGGCCGGCATGATTTTCCTTTACACTTCGCGAGTCCTCCGCACCAGTGTCTCTATTCGCACAAGCAATACACGCTTCTCCCGCACGGGCCTCCCGACGAGCGTTCCGGTGGGCCCCCCCGGCCTCGGGATCGTGAACACAAAGAGGGAGGCTGCTGCCTCCCTCTTTGTGTTTCAATCACCCGCTCGGGGCGGCCGCCTCGGGCGGCCCCTCGAGTCGGCTCCTATTCAGTTGCCGAAGTAGCGCAGAGTGACCTGTCCACCAGATGGGCCTTGGAGGTTGATGAGTGTGGGACACTGATCGCTGACAGGACCGAGCACGGAGCTCTGCCAGTCCGCCTCGAAGGTATCGGTGCCACTCGCCCCCTCGCAAGCGTTGCTCCACCCAAATGGTACTGGATAGGCATCCCCGTTGTTGCTCTGCAACGTCATATTTCGGGTACCCCACCAACTTGGGTAGCCGGAATCGACCTTGGCGCATCCGTCGGTGGGCACGACTACGCCGTTACCATCGGAGCCAAGGTCCACTGCCGTCCCGACGGTGCAGTCGTCCTCGCCCGAAGGCCCCTCGCAAGAGCTCACGGTGACCTTGTCCACAATCAGGTTTCGATCTTCACCATTCACGTAATAATCGTTGGTGAAACTGACCAGTACTTCTAAAGTGTCAGACGCTAGGGAGACATCGAAGGTGTAGTCACTCCAGGTAGCGGAACTCACCGTCGTTGAATAGACCTCGGAGCCGTTGATCGTGACTGTCATGTTGGGCCATGCGCCGCCAGCCTGTTCACCTCGAGCGGTGACCGTGATCCCAGACGATCCCGAGGGGAAAAGGTGGTCAAACTGGACATACCCGTTGCTCCAGATGTTCCAGCCATCCGTCACCGCCTGTCCCGTAGAAGCGGTCATTGTCTCTGCTTCATAGATGGTTTCTGCGCAGGACGGGGCATCCGCGAGCTCTGATGTAAAGAGCAGCAAGTTCGGAGAATCCTGGCCGATGTTGCTCAACACATCCGGTGTTGCCTGCGAGAGGATTGCCTGAGTGACCTCGGCCGGGGTGGCATTGGGATGTGCTCCCAGGTAGATCGCGGCGGCTCCAGTAACGTGAGGCGCCGCCTGGGTCGTTCCGGAACCAGTGGTCATCGCGGAGTCTGCCCAACTGCCGGCAATTTCCACATCGACTCCGGGAGCAAAGAGATCCACGCAGCTACCGATGTTGCTTTCAAAACCGTCTGTGACGAAGCGACTGTCGTCCCGATCGCTCGCCCCAACGGTAATGACACCGGGAAATCCTGCTGGATAGTAGTTGCAGGCGTCCTCACCAGCGTTTCCCGCAGATGCTACGACCGTGATGCCTTCGTCGACGGCCTGTTGTATTGCTTGCGCCATCTCATCATCATCAATCGATGTGCTGAAGCTCATGTTGATAACGGCGGGAGAGATGTGGTTGTCGACCACCCACTCGAGGGCAGCGACCACGTCAGCCTCGTCCCCGGAGATCATCTGATCCAGGACCCTGACAGCGTGCAACGTCACATTCTTGGCCACTCCAAGGTCCTTGCCTCCGATAACACTAGCGACGCCGGTGCCATGCCCGATGGGGCCAATGTCATCCGGATCGTCATCGTCATCGACGAAGTCCCAGCCTTCTCCGATTCGACCTTGGAACTCATCGTGGGTGGCACGGATGCCAGAGTCGAGAACGTAGACGTGGACGCCCGTCCCATCGCCATCGTAACTGTATCCATCTGCCGGGGTTGGTTCACGCTGGTCGATGCGGTCCAGGTTCCAAGGAGTGCTCACGGTATTCACACCGAGGCTCTCCAACCACTCGCCGACGCCATGAAAAGACGAAAGCGCGGTTTGAGTGTGCCAATCATTCCAAGAAACACCGCTATCGTCGACGAAGGTGTAGTCAGAGTTGACCCCGACCACGCGCGGGTCGCTGTCGTCTGACAGATAGAGAGGGCCGCCCGAGTCACCCAAGCACAGACTCGAAGCATCGGGGTCTTGCGTTTGCCCGAGAGTGAACAAGTAGGAGTTGCTGATGGCCGTGGTTTGCGAGTCCGAAAGCGGAGGGTTCACGTAGGCAAGCTCGGGTTCTGGAGGCAGGGTGGTGGCGTCGTTGACCTTGAAGCGCCCCAGATGCTCGTCGGGCGTCAAGGTGGATTCCTCGCAGCCTCGTCCAACCTCTACGACTGGTGTTCCGGGCGCAATGGTATCCAATTCGACTCTGGCTTCAGGAATGTCGGGGGTGTCTTCGGCAATCTCGATGACGGCAATGTCTGCGGCGCTGGTCGAGCTGCGGACCGGGTCTGGGGAGACCGGATTTTCCCACCATGAGGGGTGGATGCTCGTCTCGACAATGGTGAAGGTACCGCTTGCACCGTCAGCATCGAGCCCCCACTGAATCAGTAGCGGCTGTCCGGCTACGTAGTCGTCATCGACGCCGTCGTTTTCGGGATAACCAGGTGGCGGTGCTTGCCTGTACAGTCGCGGGACGGCGACACAGTGGGCAGCCGTGAGAAACAGATGGGGACCAACTTTGGCCGCAGTGCACTCGTCTCCAATTCCGACGGTGGACCTAAAATAGTCCGCGGTTGCAGGCTGTCCGCCAATGAGCGCTTGGTCCACCGTCGTGATTGCATCCTCCGCTATCCCGGCAGGGTCGCCGCAGCCGGCGAGTAGAGCGACCGTCGAAGTCAGTACAATTCGTGAGAAAGTGGTTAGCAGAGCTCCAGAAGATGGGGCTTGACGCATCGTGTCTACAGTCGCGCGCCCAATCGGAGCAGTTTGGGGAGAGGGATGAGGGGATCGCTGGAGGCGAGTTTTTAAAAATTTGTTCAAATACGACATGTTGATCCATTGCATTCGGGGAGAGTTGTCTCGAGGCGCCGTGCCAAAAGACTGCCAGGGAAACGTCGGGAGCCGTTTGACCGCACCGTGCTCTCCCGGGCAACTGCTTGGAGTTCGGGCACGTTGAAACCTTCGCTCATCCTCAAAGGGGGCCAACACGATAGAGCTCAAGCGGATGCGGAGTTGTGTGCTGCGCTTGGAATTTCCCTGAATGGTCGGGAGTTTTTTCTCCCCCTCCGGGGCGGGGATGTGGGTGTTAGAGCGGGATCCTGTACCTGCCTGCAGGGCGGAGAAAGGAGTCAATTTCCCATGAGTTTAGAAAAGAAGACTTGGTTCACCGGCGTGCTGGGGCTCACGATCGTTTGCTCCGGCTGTTCCGATGGGGGTCCAGCCGCAGGCGATCAGGGTGCAGGCGGAACGGGCGGGGGGAGCGCCACAGGCGGTACTGATACGGGCGGTCGGACCGTTACCGGTGGCTCGACGGCGACCGGGGGCAGCCCATCAGGCGGCACTGACGCGGGCGGTGGCTCGATGGCGACCGGGGGCAGCCCATCAGGCGGCGCTGGCACGGGCGGAACCAATGTCAACACGGGTGGCAGTGTTGGGGGTGTGGGCACGGGCGGAATGAATACAGGAGGTGCAGCCGACGGAGGGTCCGGAGCAGGCGGAGCCGCAACCGGCGGCAGTGGTGGCAGCACAGGAGGCGCCCCCGCCACGTGCGATCCTTCGGCAGATCCCGTTACGCCCTCCGAGAACACAGGCAGGAACGCGTCAGGGACCGGTCCCTACGAAGTCGTCATCGAGACGAACTCCGATCCCGGCATCAGGTGCGGCACGATCTACCGACCCGAGGACTTGGACGGAGAAGAGAAGTTCCCTATTTTCGTTTGGGGCGAAGGCGGCTGCTCACAAAACGGTTTGTCCAACCAAGCAGCCATGGCCGAGATCGCGTCCTGGGGATACTTCATCATCGCCGATGGAACGCCGGATGGCACGAACGCGTGCTCCGGGGGACAAAGTGGAGACGCCCTGCTCGATTATGTGACTTGGGCCATCGCTCAGAATGACGAGCCGTGCAGTGACTACTACCGTAGCATCGAGCCCACGAAGGTGGCGGCCGACGGATTTTCCTGTGGCGGCCTGATGGCAGAAAACGTTTCGGATGATCCCCGCTTCACTGCCATCGGGATCACCAGTAGCGGCCTCATGGCACCCAACAGCGAACTTTACAACGGGATCCACACGCCATTCAAAATCATGAACGGGGGCCCGAGCGATGTCGCCTATGAGAACGGGCTCAGGGACTACGAAGAGATCAGCGCCCTGGGCAAGCCGATCATCTATTTTTCGAAGACCAGCGCCGGTCATGGGGGAGACCTCGGCCAAGGGAGGGGCGACTTCAATTTGGTCAACTTGGCCTGGCTGAACTGGCAGCTCAAAGGGGACGAAGGCTCCACGGGAAAGGGGTTCCTCATCGGAGACACTTGTGAGTTCTGCATGGACAGCGGCTGGGACTTCAGATCTGCCAACATCGAATAGAGCACGTGTTTCCCGGAGCCCTCCCGGGATCGTATGGCGAAGTCGTCCGAGCGCCTGACATACGGCACGTACGATGCCTTCGGAAGGACTCACGCAGACCTTCTGCCCCCTTTGAAGGAGGGGGTGAGATTCTTCACCCCTGGTCCACGCCGAGGGGTGCTCTAGGTTTCTCCCCAGGCCCGCTTGTGCCGAGAAAGCATGCGATGAAATAATCCCTGGTTTGGTTGAATGGGACGTGGGTCGCCTCAGCAGCGGCTGCCTTCGGTGACCATCAGAGGAGACAACCGAAACATGAAGAAGATCCGAAAATTGAACGCGACGACCTGCCTCCTCCTCTCACTCGGAATCGTCATTCTGTTTCCGATTGAAGCGCATGCGGACAACCCGATCGTGCAAACGAACTACACTGCTGATCCAGCGCCCATGGTGCACGAAGGCAAGTTGTTCGTCTACACTTCGCATGACGAGGACGTCACGGTGGACAACTTCTACACCATGTACGACTGGAGATTGTACTCCACCGAGGACATGGTGAACTGGACCGATCACGGCTCCCCCGCAGGTCTAGACACCTTCGACTGGTCAACGGATAGCGCCTGGGCCCCGCAGGGAATTGCCAGAAATGGATCATTTTATCTCTATGTGCCGTTGAACAACAACACTGGGGCGAGGATCGGCGTTGGCGTCTCGGACGACATCGCGGGCCCGTTCATGGACCCTCTCGGCAAGGAGCTGGTCCAAACATCAGCTAGCGACATCGACCCAACGGTGTTCATCGACGACGACGGACAAGCCTACATGTATTGGGGAAATGGTACACTCCAGTATGTTACGCTGAATGAGGACATGATCAGCTACTCGGGCAACCCGACCACCGTGTCGATTCCCGGATTTACCGAGGGGCCTTGGTTCTACAAACGAGAGTCGCTCTACTACTTGATTTATTCCAGCATGGGCGGCAGCACCGAGAAGATCAGCTACGCAACCAGCGATAGTCCCACGGGCCCCTGGAACGCTCGCGGCGACATCATGGGTGAAGGCTCGACCTACACCAATCATTCCGGCATCGTCGACTACAAGGGACATTCCTACTTCTTTTATCACAATAGCGCGTTGCCCGGCGGAAACGACTTCAAGCGCTCAGTGTGTGTGGAGGAGTTCACCTACGGGGAAGACGGCAGCATCCCTCAGCTTTCGATGAGTACAGAGGGACCAGAAGCGATCGCGACGTTGAACCCCTTCGAGCGGGTCGAGGCGGAGACCATCGCGTGGTCCTCAGGGCTCAAGACAGAGGATTGCGACGACACTGGTGGGGGTCAGAACGTCAGGCAAATCAGCCCTGGCGACTCGATTAAAGTGGAAAATGTCGACTTTCTGGACGGCGTGACTTCGTTCGAGGCACGGGTCTCATCGTCGAGCGATGGTGCGAACATCGAGCTCCGTCTCGACAGTGAGTCTGGTTCGTCTCTCGGGACCTGTGAGGTCTCCGGTGCTTCGTCTTGGACCACCGTGAACTGTCCAGTCAGCGGGGGAAGTGGAATTCACGACCTGTTCCTCGTGTTTTCCGGCAACGGTGACGATCTCTTCAAGTTCAACTGGTGGCGGTTTAGTGGGCCCACGATGCCCACGGACAATGGTAGTGGTGGTGCCTCCGGTACGGGGGGCAGTGGTGGTTCGGACGCCGCGGGCGGCGCCGACGCCGCGGGTGGTAACGCCCCGGCCGGTGGGGGCAGCTCTGCATCCGGAGGCGCAGCAGCCAGTGGGGGTCACTCCACGGGCTCCGGTGGAGAAGCCAAGAACGCTACGGGGGGGAGCCCGGCAACCCCCAGCGGCTCTACCGGGGGAACGACGAACACCGGCGCTGGTGGCGTGGGTCGTGGTGCAATGAGCGGCGACAACGCTAACGCTGGCGCGACCGGTTCGGAGACTCGAGGGGGCGGCCTCTGCCAGCTCGGTACCCGACCCAACAGCGGGGGAGCCCCCATCGCACTTTGGATAGTGGTTTGCGCAGTGTACCTCGATCGTCGGCGGCGGGGGACCGCGCCCCGAACAATCCGGTGAACGGCAGGCAGGCGGACGGTCGCTGCCTCGGTTTCGGATAGGTCGCCGAGGTCTCGGCTTTATGCCGAATGGGATCGCCTCAGAGCCTGGACGCGTCCCGTTCTCGCTTCCCCTACAATCCAAGAAAATGTCTACATCCAAGGGGGGCAGATCTTTGCCCCTCCCATGGTGCCCCTCGGCAATCTAAGGAATCATCTCCACCATGAGGGAGTACAAATGAGCTGCCGTTTCCAAAAGATGCCAAAGTGGGCTTCGCATGTAACCGTTGCGATTGAGTGTGGTCATTCGGTGGCTCACGGAAGCCCCCGGCGCTGGCAGCCCAAGGAACGGCAAAGGTGGAACGAGTCCCTGCGGGGCCGCGGGTGCTTGGTGGTCGCTCTTTCCCTGCTGGGAGCCGGCTGTTCGGATCCCGAATCCTCGAACTCGTCCTCCGGGGGC
Organism: uncultured Polyangiaceae bacterium; assembly: GCA_964440025.1. Classification (GTDB taxonomy): domain Bacteria; phylum Myxococcota_A; class Polyangia; order Polyangiales; family Polyangiaceae; genus NIC37A-2. The sequence continues at coordinate 10,108 of CAYTRQ010000052.1, forward strand.
TCTACGAGCGGCGGCGGAGACACGGGAGGTACGCACACTTCGGGGAGTGGCGGAACGTCGATGCTCTCAACGGGGGGAGGGAGCTCCGGTGGCGGTCACACGCAGGTGGGCGGAAGCGCGACCGGTGGCGGGGGCAACCCGATTTCTTCCGGGGGCAGCGATGGAACCGGTGGCAGTGATGCCAGCGGTGGCAGTGAGGGGAGCGGCGGGACCACGACGGCCTCGGGTGGCGGTGACGGCACAGGCGGTGCCTCCCCTATTGTCGAACCAAACTTGGTGACTTCCGGCCCAGGAGCCTATTTCCAGGTGGCCGAACTCACCCCCACCAGTGGTCCAGCTACGATTACCGTGGACGACGGGCAGGTGTTGGGCCCTTGGCGAGGGTTCGGTGGTACGTTCAACGAAGCGGGCTGGGCGGCGATGGAGGCCTTGAGTCCGGAAGATCGGGACCGAGCAATTCGTTTGCTGTTTGATAAGGCGGACGGCTGCGGTTTCACCTATGGGCGCATCCCGATTGGATCGAGCGATTACGCCCTGGATCGCTACAGTCTCAACGAGACGCCGAACGATTTCTCGATGGACGACTTCAGCATCGAACGCGATCGTCGGCATTTGATCCCCTACATTCAAGCTGCCCTCGACGTACAGCCCGATCTCCACCTTTGGGCGAGCCCATGGTCTCCCCCCACGTGGATGAAGACCAATGGGGCCTTCGATCGGGGGAACATGAAGGAGGATGACGATACCCTGGGAGCTCATGCGCTCTATCTCGCTCGTTTCGTCGAAGAGTACGAAAAGGAAGGCATCTACGTCGAAGCCGTTCACCCTCAGAACGAGCCAGGCTATCTTCAAGACTACCCAACTTGTGGCTGGTCCGCCCAACTCATGACTCGCTACATCCGGGACTTTCTTGGTCCACTGTTTCAAACGCGTCTTCCTGAAAGAGAGGTCTGGCTCGGAACGATCTCGAACCCCAGTTCGAAGTCGATCGTCGACACAGTCATGAGTGATCCCGGCGCATCAAGTTTCGTCACGGGGATTGGCGTTCAGTGGAGCCAAGATCAGTATGTCGCTGAGTACATCGACAACTACGGTGTTCCGGTGATGCAAACGGAGCATCGCTGCGGCAACTTTCCCAATCCGCAGGGGACGAACACCGACAGAGCACCGAACGATCACGCCTATGCTAAAGAAAGCTGGGGCTACATCGCCGAATACATTCGTCAGGGTGTCAGCTACTACCTGGCCTGGAACATGGTGCTCAATACGGCGGGCCATAACCTCGACACGTCCCGGCTCTGGGCTCAAAACGCGCCTTTGGTCGTGGATGAGGAGGCGGGAGAGCTCATCCTCACCCCAACGTATTACGTCTTCCGACACGTTTCGCAATTCGTCGATCCAGACTCGTCCCGGGTTGCGGTTCAGGGCGGGGACTCGATTGCCTGGAAGAACCCGGACGGGGATATCGTCGCTGTCATGTACAACGCCGGAGGCTCTCCTGCCCAGGAAACGGTTTCTATCGGGGGCGACACCTATCAGGTGACGATTCCTGGAGAAGGCTGGGCGACGGTGAACTGGCAGGAACCCTGAGGCGCTCCGCTCTCAGACTTCGCTCAGTGCGCAGGTCGAGAATCCGCGCCCCAGATGCTTGATCAACCTTGGAACAGCGAAATCCCAGCCATGCGCGCTGCCGCACCTCGGCGGCCTGCTCCGCAGAGGGCTCGTCGAGCTCATCGAAACTCGAGCGCTCCGTTCCCACCTCTTACGAGACAATCCCACAAGTTTGCGGGCTGTGGTCGTCATGGCTCCGCTGCTATTGCCCTTGCACCCAGCTACTAGAAATGACCATGCGTTACCGAGATGTTGGCAACAAAGTGCGTGGATTGGTCACCAAGCGTCGTCCAAGCTGCGCCATCACGATGCGACTCAAACGACTTACTTGTACTGCCGGATGTCTTCTCCCCATCGTTTTTGGATGTTCGTCGGATGATGGTTCGGACGCTACCGGAACCGGCGGCGCTCCCGGCTCGACCGGGGGCGTGGCCAACAGCGGAGGAGCTGGCACTGGCGGGCTTGCGACCGGCGGAGACTCTCCGACTGGAGGCTCGACAGCTTCGGGCGGAGCCTCTGGTGGCTCGTCGAGCGGTGGCGTGACTGCCACCGGGGGCGTTTCCTCTGGGGGGACGGCGACGGGCGGTGCCCAGGGTACCGGGGCGGCTTCTCAGGGCGGATCTCTCAACAGGGGCAGTGGAGGCGAGGACTCCACGGGGGGCGCGACCGGAACCGGTGGTTCTTCGGGGAACGAGGCCCAGCCCAGTGAGGGTTGTGGTCTGTCCACGACGGGCAACGGCAACATCAACGATGCGATTGTTACCTTCCCCGTAGGCTACGATGGGAGCACTCCCTTTCCTTTGATCTTTGGCTTCCATGGCGCAGGGCGCACCAACGAAGACTTTCGAACGGCGGATGCACAGAGCAGCGGGCATCCGATCGAAGACGATTACATCGTGGTGTACCTCAAGAGCGATGGGAACGACTGGCTAGCGGGCTCCAACGTGGGGAAGTTCGAAAGTACCCTCGACGACATGTTGTCGACCAACTGTGTGGACGAAGGCAGGCTCTTTGCCATGGGCCACAGCTCGGGAGCACAATTCATCACCACGCTGCTCTGTGCGGGTGAAGATCGTTTCCTGGGGACGGCTCCCGTCGCAGGGGGCATCATTGGTCAATGCAATGATCATCCGGCAGTCAATCAGATCTACATTCATGGCAGCATGGACGCGCAGCGCGGAGGGGGGAATGGCTCACAGGCCGCTGAGCTCGTGATCTCGGCCAACATGTGTGGAGAGTCGACTCCCTACGAACAGTCCGGATGCACGAGTCGGCAGGGAGGTGAGGTCGATCCGGGATGCACCGAATATCAGGACTGCACCCATCGCACGGTGTGGTGTAGCCATGACGACCCGTTCTATGGTGGTAGTGGTGCCAATCACGGATGGCCCTGCTTTGGGACCGATGCCATCAAAACCTTCTTCGACTCACTTTAAGAGCACCGGTACTCCCGTCGCGAGCATGATAGTCATTTCTTGATCGACTACCGGGCGCGCTGCGGATACGTCGCCCACCATCGTTGGCGCCCAGTCGTGGGCGCAGCTCTGAGAAAAAGGTCAGAGACGGCTATCAAGAAATGACTATGGAGGTGGTCGGAGGCTTGTGATGCATGCCCCGGAAGAGCACGAGCGAGGGCTCGCTTGGATCTCAAAGACCGCTGAAGAACGACCAGATGTTGCTCGCCACTTCCGACGGAATGTAGTGGTCGTAGTTGCCGACGCACCAGGTCACGGGCGCTTCCTCGGGGCACCCCTCGTAGGCCTGGCAACCCTGCATGACGGACATGCTGGACTGTCCGCATCCGTTCTGGTCGAGCCAGAAATCGCGACTGCTCTCGCCACTGGAAATATCGACGATGTCGTCCATGTTGCCGTGTTGGACGATGATGGCGCTCTTGGTCTCGGCGCTCGGGCACGACGTGGGGCCTCCCCCTGCCACGGGCGCAAATCCTCGGAACCAATCACTATGGGCGCATGCAATGCTGTTCGTGAAGAATCCGCCCATGCTGAACCCGGCGATGAAAACGCGATTTCGGTCGATGCAGTAGCGCTCACTCATTTCCCCGATCAACGTTTCGAGGAAGGAATAATTGGCTTCGTTGGCCGTCCAGGTCGACTCGAGCACGCCATCGCCCCAGTGAGAGGTATCTCCGGGCGGTGGACCTTCTCCCTGAGGCCAGATGGTGATCGCCTGCCCCTGGGACCGCTCGGTGAAGTTGAACAGATCCACGACGGCCACGTTGTTCATGTCGAAGCCGTGCAGGGCAAAGACCAACATCAGAGGGGTGTCGTTGTCCGCATCATCGGGGACGTCCATCAAATAGTAGCGCGTCGTGCCACCGATTTCGATGGTCTGTTGTTGATTGGAAGGCGGTGCCGAAAGCGCGGTGCCACAACCCGGAGAACGGGGGTCGAGCATCGAGTCACCTCCGGTCCCGTCGCTGCCGCCCGTGCTCATCCCTCCTCCGGTGCCTCCGCTCGTCTGGGCGCCGCCTACCCCGGACGTACCACCAGTGGTGCTCCCTCCTGTGCCCCGCTCGGCGTCGCTGCCGCCCGAGCCCAGTGCGCCGCCCGTGTTCGCCGTTCCGCCCGTGTTCGCCGTTCCGCCCGAGCCCAGTGCGCCGCCCGTGTTCGCCGTTCCGCCCGTGTTCGCCGTTCCGCCCCTCGAGGACCCGTCGGACGCTCCTCCAGTGCCGGAAGTCTCCGAGCCGGCCGATCCATCAACGGCGGCTGAATTGCCAGTGCCCGAACCGTCGCCCGTCGAGGAGCCATCGGAACAAGACGCACTCATCGAAGCCAAGACCATGATCGAAATGGTGGAAACGAGCCGTCGCGCTGGCGGGACCAGACAGAACGCAGCCTTCCCTCTCAAGGGGGGTTTTGTCCCTTCCACTCCGGGAAAAGTTCCCATGATGTGCGTCGATTCGTATTTTCGTGCGCGTGCTCCGTCCATGGCGACGGGCACCCTACTCCCCAGATGAACTCAATTGGGAGGGAGCATTTTCTCCTCCCGACAGTGGAGATTTCCAATGCTCCCTCACCCGAAAAATCGTGATCAACCCACATCCTTCTCCGAGGACCACGGCATAGCCCCTTTCTCACTCCCTCCTGGGCCTCGCGCACCCTGGTCGGTGCAGCTCCATCAGGACGAGGCGAGGCCCATTTCTGATACGGTGCCTCGGCCATGAGGCAGGCACTCTCGTTCCGCACCAAGATCCTGTTCGGAGCAGGGAGCGCCGCATTCGGGATCAAGGAAAGCGGCCTTTCCCTGTTTCTCCTGCTCTACTACGGCCAGGTTTTGGGTCTTGGGGAACTTGCCGTCGGTTCGGCCCTCGTGATCGCTCTCCTCGTGGATGCAGTGACCGACCCGCTCGTAGGGGCTCTCTCCGATCGATGGCGCTCACCTCTCGGACGCCGTCATCCTTTCATGTATGCCTCGGTCGTTCCCGTCGTCGCGAGCTACCTGCTGCTATGGAACCCGCCGATGGAGCTTTCCGGCCGCTGGCTCTGGGCCTATTTGCTCGCTTTGGTGATCGTGGTGCGCGTGGCTATGACGCTTCATGAAATCCCTGGCTCGGCGCTGGCAGCCGAGATGACCCGGGGCTACCACCAACGTACCCAACTCATGAGCTATCGCTTCTTCTTCGGTTGGGGTGGAGGGCTCATCATGAACATCTTCACCTTTGCCGTGCTGTTGGAGGCTGATGGCAAAAACGGACTCCTGCTTCCCGACGGCTACCGCTCGTACGGCATCGTGGCTGCAGTTGCCATGTTCTGTTCCATTCTTGCCTCGGCCCTGGGTACTCACTTTCTCATCCCACGCCTCGACACACCCCACACGACGGCGTCGGCATTTGCCGTACCGCCGCGGGAGCGCGACGGTACGTGGTTCAGGCTATCGGAGATGCGCCGCGGTCTCTACATGCTGAGATTCACGATCGCTGGCACGCTCGGCAGCCAACCTCTCCGTCCGCTACTCCTGGCGACCATGTTGGGGATGACCGCAGCAGGGCTCGGCCAAGGCCTGGAGATGCACTTGAGCACGTTCTTTTGGCGGCTTCGTCCCGAGGAGATTGCGCTCTTTCCTCTGGCGTTTCTCGGTTCAGTCGTCTGCGCTTTCCTTTCCACGACCCCTCTCTCGCGCAAGTGGGGCAAGCGTAATGTAGCTCTTGGGTGCGTCAGCGCCGGCAGTGTTGTTGGCAGCCTTCCCCTCTTCTTTGCGTTGCAGGGGTGGTTTGTCATGCGCGCCTCTCTGCTCTACGTGCCTCTGCTGCTAGTCGCCACGACATTCGCCGTCTACTGCCGGATCGCAGCGGGGATCCTGTTCGCGTCGATGATCTGCGACTTGGCCGAGGAAAGAGAAGTCCATACGGGCCTACGCAGCGAGGGGACACTCATGGCGTCGACGACGTTGGTGCGCAAGATCACATCAGGAGTCGGAATCTTTGGCGCGGGCGCTATCTTGGCTTGGGTCGAATTTCCCCTTGGCTCCGCACCGGGCAAGGTCGCGGCACCCGTGCTCCAGGAACTCGGAGCCGTGGCGCTCGGCGCAGACCTGATCCTCGGATTGCTCAGCGCTACCACTCTTATTGGGTACCGCCTGGGAGAAGCCCACCACCTGGAGCACCTTCGCCTTCTGACGGAGCGCCAACTCTCCGCCGGTGGTCGCATCCCCTGAGGTGGTTTGGACCGGGAAGAATCTGACCGGGTCAGACCGGGAAGAACACGTCGGCAACAGGGGTCTCACCTGCATGATTCGGGCGCTCCTGCTCGAAGGGCCGACGCGTGTCGCCGTGCGCTGGCCCAGTGAGACCTAGCTGGCGTCTCAGCACCGCCAACTTGTGCCAAGCCTGCCACCGACTTTCGTAAGGGCCGACGTGCCGAAGATGCAGGTAGCGCCCCGGAGGTACGTAATCTTCGGTCAGCTGGGGCAGCTTCAGGCGGCGAGAGGAGTGAAAGGCGCACAGGAGGCGAGCGTCGGCGGGTAACGCCCAGGGAACACCGCGAGGCAGTGCCATCGGTGTGACCACTTCTTCGATGCCGTGCCGCTCCACCGTGTCGAACGTCAACGAAAACGCCTGGGGCGCTTGTCGGGCGAACGTCCGCGCATGTTCGCCCACTGCCTCATGCCCGTAGCAGTAGAATTCTTCGAGCTGCACGACTTGAGCTGCATAGCCTCTGACCTGACGCGGGCGTGGCATCGACCACCATGGCGCCGAGGACGGTCTCTTGCGCAGGACCTCTCGCGGCGACTGGCCAAAGTATGCCCGAAAGCTGCGCGCAAAGGCGGATGGGTCACCAAACCCGACATCCAACGCCACATCGATGATCCGCGCCGGAGCCCGCTCGCGCCGGGCTGCTCCCAGCAGGGTCATGGCGCGACGCATCCGAGTGGTGGCCACGAATTGCGCGGGAGTGAGACCCGTCCGGCTGATGATGACGCGATGCAAATGAAATTTGGAGAGCCGACCCGCAGCGGCCAGCTCATCGAGCGTGAGCGCCTCGGCCAGATGCCGATCCACATGCCGCGCCACGCGGTCGACGATGCGCTGATGAAACAGATCGGTTTCCGTGGAGCTCGTAGCCCCCATGAGTTCGCTCTCACCGGCAGGGTGAGAGCTCTCTTTACCGTCGACACCAGAGCACTTTGCCATGTCTTCCAACACTTGACGGAGAACGCAAGGGTGAAGGGCAGGAGGGCACCTCTCCGTCACATGCTCCCGCTGCCTTGAGTATGGCACCGTTTCTCTCCCGTAGTTAGTTCGCATCCGAAAAGGATGCGAAACTCAAGCCTCCTCGCAACACGGCTTCGAGCTGTCCGCCGAGCGTCCCGGCCGGCTTGATGGCGAGCTGCAAGTGCTGCTTTCGAAAGGCGGATCGCGGAGATCAGCAAACTCGACTCGAAGCGGGCTGTTCTCCGGAGAATCTCGGTGTTGTCCCATGTTCCGTGCCTTCGCGGACCTCCTTCCGATCCGTCAAACCATCGCCGTCCGAATCCTGCGAGGTGATCCCCGCGGGTGCATCAGGGAATTTCGTCCGCGTGGTCGTAGGTGCCCTCGGGAGGATAAACAGCTGCAGGCTCCTCGCCTGGTCATTGGGTCATGTTGCCGATATCGTATGAGCGTTGAGGCTTGGCCGTTCGACCACCTCCCAGTCTCATCATGAGAAGGCCCAATATGATCCGCCACCTACTCGTCATTGTCTCTATCCTCTTCGTGACGCCTGTGCTCCGTGCACAGACTGCAGAAGACTCGGCCACGGGTCAGGCGCTGTTCGATAAAGGGCGCGAGCTCATGGCCGAGGGCGAAAACGAGCAAGCCTGCCCCATCCTTGAGGAGAGCCAACGCGTCGACCCCGCGCCGGGTACACAATATTGGCTCGCCACCTGCTATAAGCGGGTCGGCAGGCTCGCCAGTGCCTGGAGCCTGTTCTTGGAACTGTCGTCAGCAGAGCGGGCCGCGGGCAACGAAGAACGCGCCGACGCCGCCCGCGCAGAAGCCGACAAGCTCAAGCCGCGCCTCCCTCAGCTCGTCATTCAGGTGACCGCCCCCATGGAGGGGCAGAAGGTCCTGCGCAATGGCAAGGAAATCAGCTCAGCTCAGTTTGGTCTCGAGGTGCCGGTGGATCTGGGCCAGCATGAAATCGAGTCCACCGCTCCCGGACGCGTCCCCTTTTCCAAAACGGTGACGATCACGCAGGAGGGCACGACCTCCACGCTGATGATCCCCGAACTGCCCACCGCAGCGGGCCAACCCGCTGCTCCGGGGTCCAGGGAGCTTGCTGCACCGGACGAGCAAGCTGCCGCCCCAGGGTCCACGGACCCTGCTGTACCGGACGAGCAAGCTGCTGCCCCGGGGTCCACCGATCTCGCTGCACCGGATGAGCAACCCGGGGTGCAAGCACTCCTCTCGGCAGAGCTCGATCTCTCTGTGGGCGTCGCCCTCTTCGACTACTACGGCTACGAGCTGCAGTCGGGCCTGGCATCCGTCGGCCCACGGGTGCGCGGTGGGGTCGTCCTCTCCAATGGACTCACTTTCTCGGGCCGCGTGCAGTTCAGTCACACGCAGGTGTTTGGTGACCTGGAAGGCGACATCAACCATTGGGGCATGGGGGCCTCGGGGGGTTACACAGGTCGCGTGCGAGGTTCGAATCACATTCATTTGCTACTCGGTGGTGTGGGCTTCGAACACTACCCGACCTCCGGAACCGCCCATCCCAGTCTGGACTTCAGTTACACCTATTCCCTAGGCGGCTTCTCCATGGGGACGGGCTTGCACATGGTCATCGCACCGTTCGAAACAGATGTGCTCCTGGGGTTCCGGCTCGGCTACACGAATTTGTTTTGAGCCTGCGAGTGCATCGAAAGACCTGGTCAGAACTGTTCGAGTCCGCTCCTTGCGAGACACACGTCGCCGCACCAAGCGCGCTCATCGGCGTCGGGGGCAAATTCTGCAACGATCCGCGTTCGGCTTGGATGCTATGCCAACGGCGCTTTTCGACAAACGAATGTAGCGCTCGACATCCTCAACCGCATACCAAGTGAACCCGTGTTTACAGCTGAACCAGATGTGGCCACCCAGACCAAGTACACCTTGATGGATCCACGCGACAAGAATGCTCCAGTGATCGATGTAGATGGAGAGTATGAGGTAGATGCAAGGGTGAATCAGCAGCTTCCCGAAGAGCTTCCAGCGGGGCCAAACCAACCTCCAGCTGATTACAGTCAGAAGGAGTAGCGGAACGGACGAAAGCGCAACGTCAAAGGCTAGGTCGTCGAGTTTGTCCGTTCTGCGGGCTGCCAGGAACGCTGCGACGAACGGAAGTGTGGCATATAGGGCCAAGATCAAAACACCTACGTATCGAGTGGCTTTCATAGGATTGCGATGTCTTAACGCGGACTACTTCCCCCCAACGGCACGATTCACCGCCAGCGTAAGTCGGTCCTGGAGACCAATGCGTAACGGGGCCGATGCACTCCCGCCCTAACTGCACGACCGCCCAGTTCATTCCCCGGGGCCGGTCGCAGTGGGTGTTGGGGGTGTTCGGCGAGGCGTGCGTTTATCCCGTCCAATCAACAACTACCGAGGTGCCGAACATCTAGTGCTGCGACCACATAAAAGTGGTCGGTAGGGAGACCACTTTTCTCT
>CAYTRQ010000053.1:0-19830 GCA_964440025.1 uncultured Polyangiaceae bacterium
TTCGAGAGAAAAGCGGTCTCCCTACCGACCACTTTTATGTGGTCGCAGCACTAGTTGACGCGCGGCCCGCGAACTTTCGCTCGCCGTGTATTCGTGGGGGAGCGAAACGCTTTGTTCGATGTGCCGCGTGTTTGTCTGGTTGGAATGGACCTCGGGAGCCTCGGGATGAAGAGAAGCGTTCTAAAACAGCTTGGGCTTGAGGATTGCTTTGCCGTTCTTCACGACGACATCGAAGTCCACGTTCTTTCCTTTGTGGCTCCGTCGTAACTTCTCTTCTGTTTCTCGGAGGCTCCGCTCGAGCTTTTCAAAGCTCACCGTTTTTGCGTTGGTCTTGGCGCGAGCTTCGACGTAGGCCTTGTGGAGCTCTCGAACGCGCTGTTCAGGCAAGCGGTGCCGTTCGGGAGCGCGTTGACGAGACGTCGGGGGGCGCGCTGCCTGAGGTGGTTGGGCGGCTTGCTTTCTGACTTCTGTCCTTGGGGGGGAGACAGGCTCTTTCTTGGCGGTCGTAGTGGTGTCGCCAGTGGCGTTCGTGGTGGAGCCGCCGGTGGGCTTGGTTTTGGTGGGGGAGTCACCGGTGGGTTTGGTTTTCTGAGCACCGATGGAGTGGCTGGTGGGTCTTGTGGATTTCACCCGCAGCTGTGGAGGAGAGGTTGCTGTCAAACCGCGAGAAATGGAGGAAACCTCGTGCGGCGGGGAGGTTTGCTTGAGCTTGGAGAGCAGACCTCCTCCCGCTCGCCCCTGTTGCGACGGGGGCGTTGGTTGTTTGATTGCGTTTTTCTCCTCTGGCGGGGAGGCGTGCGAGGCGGAAGGCACCGGTTGTTCGAGCTCCCGGAGCGCATCTTTCATCGCTTCGTCCGTGTCCAGATCTTCGTCGAGCAGTTGCCGCAGATCTTTTTCGGCCGTCTCGCGAGCGCTTTCGGCGCGCTGGCTGTTGTTCTTCTCCTGCTGCGTGGCTTCTTCAGCGAGCTGCTGCTCAACGGCGAAAGCGCGCTCCGCTTTGAGCTTGTGGCGGCGGTAGGTACCGTTTTCGATCTCACGGCAGATCCGGTTCCAGTACTGTTGCATCGTGTTGTAGCGTTGAACGATGGTCTGGAACTTGAAGCGTTGGGCTGTGCTGTGAAATCGGCATTTCCGCAGCGCCGCAACGCGTCGTTCGACCTCTTTGCGTGCAACACCCGGCTCGATCCGCTCGATACCGAGGAAATATTGCTCATACAGAGAGCGGAGTCGCTCGAGACGTTTCTCGAGTTCGGCTATCTTGACGTCGATCTCTTCCCGTTCCACAGCGGTCGATGAAAAGCGCGAGGCGCCGGTCGTTCTGCCACCCCGAGCACTCCATGGATAGCTTACACGCCTTGTGGTGGATCGCATCTCATCTCATCCCGCGAGAAGTGAATGAGCTTGCACCCCGTGCGCCTTCGCGCACAGGCGACCCCCAGTGAGGACGGGAAACAAGGTGGTGCCGTTGGTGGTGCCTGAGGGATACCGGAACACATCTCATCACCCTGGTGCACTTGGCGGCGGGTGGGTGATTCCCTGCGTTTTAGAAAAAGAATCCGACATTCACGACGGCCATGCCAAAGAAGGTGGTCTCGCTTTCCTCGAGGCACGAGTCGGAGAATCGACAACCGCTGACTCCGATGGGGGTATCTCGAGCCACAACTGGGATGGCAACGCCGGTGATGGCTCCGAGATCCAGCAAAAAGCTTCCCCAGACCCATCGATAGCCAATATCGACGGCGGGGATGGCCATGTGGCGCTCGTAGCGAGCGTAATCTTGGAAGTCGTCGTGCATGTCCAGATAGGCGTACTCGAAAAAGCCGCCAAGATAGAAGCCCTGTTGGCCTCCTTCAGGGTCGAAGTAGTGACGAACTCCCAAGTTCCCACCAATACTGAAGTCGAGATATTCGTCTCCGACGACGACGACGTAGCTCAGAGCACCAGTGTTGTAGAAGTGGGTACCCAATAAGAAAGTGGTGCTTCCGCCGAGTTCTAGTTGCGGGATCAAGCCGAACTGTAGAAGACCAAGGGCATTGATGTGCAAGTTCACGCCCTTTGGAACGGGCTCTTCTTGGTCGACTGGTGCTGTTGCCGATTCCGCCGGTGGAGTTGCCGACTCCGCGGAGCCGTTGTTGGCGCCGGGGGGGCTCCCTTCGCGACTTCGCGCAGGCTCCGTTTGTTCGGACGAGGATGGCGTGACTTCTGAAGGCTGATCAGAAGTCGTCACGCATGTTCCCTGAGCCGTGCACTGCTGGCCCTGAGGACAGGGAGGATTGCAGGCTGAAACGCAATTGCCTTGGTGACACACATAACCCTGACGACAGCGGGGAAAGCACTCCTTTTGTTGCGGAGGTCGACTGCCGGCTGGCTTTTGCGCTGGCTCACGGGGATCGGTGACGCTCGAAGCGGAAGGGGTCGCGTCCTGCGAGGATTGCTCTTCCTGCGAGGATTGAGTGCCCTGGGTGGGGGCGGGCTCGGCCTCCGGTGTGGTTTGCGCCGTCGAGAAACCCGCCCAGGTCGAAATGATCGCCAAGGCAGCCGCTTTCCGGCTCTTGCGCACCCGCTGCCGCAGGGGCCGAGCCCAACTGAGTGTTTGATCAACTTGTCGACACGATTGAGTCATTTTGATCCTACCTGGGCGTCCCGTAACAGCACGGGGTGCCTCGCGACCATGGGTAAATCTTGGAGTGGCACAAACAACGGAAGATAGGCCGCTAGGCCGGACGGCCCCGGCGGAGCCCTTGGGTGATCCCGTTGTTCCCTTCATGGCATGCTCTCGTCTGGGCCAACCGGGATGCAACCCACTCCAGCCCCATTCCGTTGTCGGTGTCGAAGAGGAGGTTCATGACCGTTTGGCGCTGTAAGGTGCATAGACGCAGAACGTTCCGGTCTTGACGGTTCGCGGCCGGGCGTGGCCCCCACATGGGGGATCTAAGGTGCATAGACGCAGAACGTTCCGGTCTTGACGGAGCGCTCCAGGTGTTCCCCCAGCTCGGGGGAACACTCGCGGATGCGTCGCACGGCGTCCTTAAGGCGCCTTTGCACGTTAACTCGAGCTCGTTCGGCCGCTGCGCCCGTGGGACGATGCCGTCCCCCCAAACCGAAGGCGCCGTTGAGCTCACGGGTGAGCGCCTCGAACTCGGCGTGGAGACGTTGCCGGTTTCCCTCGTCGTTCCAGTCTTCGGCCTGCTGGAGCTGTTGCTGCAACTCGGCGAGCCGAGCGCGGTAGCGAGTGCGAGCCGTTTTATCCAACCGTGGCCCGAGGTCATCCTGCGGCGTCGTCGGTCCTCGACCGACCAACTCGAGCACATGCACCGGTTCGTGGGGACGTTCGACGAGTTTGGCCAACAGCTCCAGGCCGCGGGTAGGCGTGAGCCGGAAAGCTTGCCCACCTCGTGCCACGCACCAGATTTCACCCTCCCTTCGCAGCGTCAGCGTGGCGCGGGTGCCGTGGGGACTCACGGCGCTCCGTTCCAATTCCTCCTGAGGCGTCGAAAGCTGAGGCGCCGCCTCGGCCAGGGCCAGCTCCAGCTCTTTGAGCCGAGCGGCGGAGACGCCTAATTCCAGCTGTTCGGCGATTGGTCGCGCCTGTGCAACCGTCTTTCGACACGCCTCCCAGCGCTCGGTGTTGATCGCTTCGGGGCCCAGCCGGAGCACGAGTTGCCCGGAGCGAAGGACGCACGCGAGCCAATCTGGCAACCCGCGAGCCTGCCACAGCTGGTTTTGGGCGCGCTCATAGTGGCCCAGGGCGTGCTCGGGATCGCCCACCAGCTCTTCGAGCCGAGCGAGCTGGTACGCGGTGGGCGGTTCCAGCGTCATGCAGGTCATGCCACCGCTGCCAAAGCGTTCGGCCTCGGACATGAGTCCCTGCCGCAGCTGTCGGGCCAGCCGGAGGTCGCCGAGAGCCTCTACGATCCATACGGCCTCCCCTAGCATTGAGAGGTCCCGCATTGTCAGCGACCACTGGACATCACTTGGCACGAACCACGCTCGCAACTCCGAGAGGGTGCCGCATTGCGCTAGGTAACCGCACGCGATCATTCGCCCAAGGGGCTCTGTCGGGAAGGCCCGGTCCAGCCGCTCGAGCAGCTCGGGTTGCACGCGCTGTTCGCCCCGCACGCGTGCCAGTCGCACCAGACCGGCAACCACGGCTCGTTCTGCATTCGGATCGCGGGAGCGCGTGCCTTCCCGAAGCGCCCGCTGCCAGTACGTTTCCGCTTGTTCGAAGCGTCCGCTGAAGGTCGCTTCAGCGGCCTGAAATGCCGCGGCACGCCAGCCGTAGTACGGATGATCGAGACGCTCGGCGCGCTCTGCGATGGTGGCCACCAGGGCGCGCGCCCGATCGAGATCGCCCAGTTCGTGAACGTCGAAGGCCAGGCGGCAACACCCACGAAACGCCTCGGCCGCGTTTCGTCGCGCATCGGCCAGCTCGATGTATTCTTGGTTCAGCTCGGCGCGCTCCTCGGGTGCGGCGAGATCCATGAGCGCCGAACAAGCAGACCGGATCACGCGCAGGAGGAGTTCTGGGTCCCCTACGCTGCGCGCCGCAGCGATCGCCTTTCGCGCCAGCGCAATGGGGCGCTCTGGCTCGGAGCTCGGTTGCAGTGCGGCCGCCAGTCGAGCTTCGAGCTCGGCACGGCGGGCTGTGTTCGCCTCCGGAGTTGCCTCCAGTGCGGCGTTCAGCAACTGGACCAACTTCGGATCGACCGTGGCGTAGAGGTAAACGCTTCCGCAGAGCAGTGCAGCGCGGCCGAGCAGTTCTGCATCGCCACGGACCTGCGCTTGCTGGCTCACCAGGTGGCAGAGGGCGCGGCCCTGGGCCACCTGGCCCGAGAGCATCAGCGCGCGGGCCAGGCGCAGTTCCAGTTCGACGACGAGCGCCGGGCTTTCAGGCTGCTTGATGCGCGCGGTTTCCAACGCTTGCGACAACAGCCGCACCGCTTCGTCAAGGGCCAGGCGCTCGTGTGCCAGATCCGCTGCTCGCTCCAGCGCATGCAATGCTTCGTCAACGGCGTCGGATTCCAGAAAGTGGTGTGCCGCCTCGAACCAAGCGCTGGGCTCGCGCGCTGCGCTCTGCTGCACGGAGCGGGCATGAGCGCCATGCAGCCGGGCGCGCAGCGGCGGCGCCAGGCGCCGATACAGGACCTCACGCACCAGCATGTGTGCAAAGCGATAGCGCCCATCCTCGAGCATCATCAGGACCTGGGCATCGACGGCACGCAAGAGCTCGTCGCGCAAGCCCCCGTGTTTCCATGGCTCGGGGGGCTGCGTAGCACGCCGTGCGGGTTCACCTTCGCTGAGCAGTACCGAGAGTTCGCGTTCGGACAGCTCCCGACCCAGTACCGACGCTCGCTCCAGCACCCAGAGGGCCGAGTTCGGTAGGGCACGGAGTCGCTCTTCGATCGCACCGAGCACTCCTCGAGGCAAGGCCGCCGCGTCCGGGAAATGACCGAGCTGACGTTGCAGGCGCACCAGCTCGACCATGAACAACGGATGTCCCTCGGTCAGTCGGTACAGCTCCCGCGCATCGCGAGAGGGTTCGTCAAGCGCCTCACCCGCAGCATCGACGGCATCGCCCCGACGGGCGCATTGTTCGAAGTAGTGCTGAACCGCGTCGAACGAGAGGGGGCCCAGGTTGATGGTAGGCACCCGTCGCGAAAGCGTGGCGAGCACCGATTGCGGGCCGGAAGTCTCCGCTTCGGCTGGACGGAATGTGCCTACCAGCAGGAGGGGCACGGCCCGCGCCAGCGGCTCAACGAACTCCAGCAAGGCGAGCGACGACGCATCGGCGCCGTGTAGATCTTCGAGCGCCAAGACCAGGGGCCTCTCGGTTGCCGCTTCACACAGCAGCAGTGACAAACCATCCATCAATTGGAATCGCGCTTGTTCCGGCTCGAGGTGCTCGGGCTCGGCTCCGATAGCCGGGCCGAGCTCAGGCAACAGTTGCCCGAGGCGCGCCCGTTGTGTCGCCGGTATTCGCTCGAGCGGCCCTGGGCCCACCTGCCGGAGCACCGAACGCACTGCTTGCAGCCAGGGCCAGAAGGCGGGCGCCCCTCCTGCCTCCCAGCAGCGCCCGAAGTGGGTTGGCATCCCCAGTGCCCCCGCACGTTCCGACAGCAGCTCGACCAGTCGCGTCTTGCCCAGGCCAGCTTCACCGGAGAGCAGCACCAGCGCCCCGTGACCATTTTCGGTCCGCGCGAGGCGCTCCTCCAGCAGCGCCACTTCGGCGTTGCGGCCAACGAGGGGGGACCAGGGGTGCACCCCTGGAGTTTCTGAGAACTCGGTCGTGCCGTCGAGAACTGCCCGACCGGGATTACCAACGACAA
This sequence comes from uncultured Polyangiaceae bacterium, assembly GCA_964440025.1. Classification (GTDB taxonomy): domain Bacteria; phylum Myxococcota_A; class Polyangia; order Polyangiales; family Polyangiaceae; genus NIC37A-2. The sequence continues at coordinate 6,327 of CAYTRQ010000053.1, forward strand.
TCCGGGAGTGCATAGTTGTGTCGGACCGCCACGGTGGTGAGCCCGTAGCGCTGCATGTTGCGGAAGGAGTGTTGCGGCTGTCCCGGCTTTTCCTCGCCGGTTTCGCTGACGATCCACGAGCAACCAAGGGCTTCGGCCAGACGCACGCGCGCGGCCACCAGGCGATTCTGCAGTCCGCGTCGGCGGTAGTCAGGCAACGTCACGCCGCCAGCGAGGTAGGCCACCTGCTCGGAAACGTACAGTAAGCCTACGGCGGCCAGCGCGCCGTCCACCCGAGCTCCAAGGGCGAAAAAGCCCGGTGTCCCAATCAGACTTTCGAACACCGGGCGCAACGTGGACGGTAGGTCGAAACCGAGCTCGAACAGCCGCGCGAAGGTCCCGACGTCGCCTTCGCGCAGCGACTCCACGGCAGACGCATCGGGTGCGGCTTCCGGCATGTTTTGGGTCGACGTGGGCTCGCGGGGCAGATGCCCCGCGAGCTTGATCCAGCTGCGCGGATAGGGCTCCAGCTCGGCGCGCTGGAGCTCGCCTGCGAGGCGTTGTTCATCTGCCGGGTGAACGTGAACGAAGAACCGCCGGAGCCCGGCCGAGCGGTGTTCATTCAAGAGCTGACGGATGTCTTCGGTGCAGGACTCCTCCGCCTGTGGTCGCAAGTAAATGCGATTGAGGAAGGGGTGGTCGACGCGCGCGGTGACCAAAGCGACCCCGGCGCGGTTTTCGATACAGCGCAGGCCGAGGCTCGCGCGCACGCGGACGGGGGGGGCCGTCAGGGCGCCGCGCCAGCAGCGTATTTCCGTATCTTCCGAGAGGCGAACCAGACTGCCGACGGATGGTGGAGGAAGGTGAGAGGGGAGCATGGCTGGAATTTCTGGAGCTGGGCGCCGCTCGGTCGATGAGAGCGGCAATGTGGACCGAGTCAGACGCGAGCCATCCGACTCGATCCACAGGGCGTGACTTCCGATGGAACGAGTGTTCCGTGGTTCCTTGGGCCGCTGATGTTCGCGTCCGGAACGATGTTCCGCGAGCAGTCACGCCTAGCGGGTTGTCACTGAAGGGAGTCACGACCATGCATTCAGCTCAGTTCAACAGAGACGAACCCCATACCGCGCGCCTTGGCATCTCACTCGTTGCAGCCACCCTCAGCGCCACGGTTTGGACCCATGCCTTAGCCGGCCCTCTGCGAGCGCTGGCGGGGCAGCCCGCAAGCACCTTGGCCGATGCTAGCGCTAGCCTCAGCGTGGCGGCGATCGCCGGCTCGCTCTTGGCAGGTCTGCTCGGGCGCCTGCTCGGGCGCGACGGACGCCGCAGCGTCCTTTTCGCCAGCATCGTCGCTGGAGTGGCGGTTGCCGCGGTTTCCATCTTGCACCCCACCGCCTGGATCGGCGCTCTGGCCTTGCTGCCGGCCATCGTCGGCTCTCACGCAGTGAGCCTCTGGCTCGCTTCGCGCCTGCCGGCCTCTCTCGAGCAAACGGCGCGTGCGCGTCGCGGCCTTCGCATGGTCTGGCTCGTGGTGGCGGCACTCGCGGTGGTGCAGGTCGGCCGTTTGGGAACATTCATCAGCAACCCAGAGAGCGACTGGTTTCTCAGCACCACCGATCCGTTTTACGCCAAGCACCAGTGCCTCAACGCCTACCTCTATGGCGCCGAGCTTCATTGGCGCGGCGAGTCCAACATCTACCACGCCTCTCACTATCCGGCGCTCACCCGTGACGCCGAGCCGGTGACTTCTGTGGTCGGCATGGCGCCGGAAGATCCCTTTCAGTACCCACCGCCTTTTTTGCTGCTGCCGAGTCTCGCGCTGCAGTTTTCTCAAGACTACGGTGCGATTCGCGCGATCTGGTTCGGGCTCAATTTCTCGCTCTGTGCCGCGGCGTTGTTGGTTCTGGCGCGTTGGGTCCGTGGGCGAGCTGGTACCATCGCCGGTCTCGCCACGCCCGCTATCCTGGCGAGCTTCCCCGTGCTCTACGATCTGCAATACGGTCAGTTCCACCTAGCGGCCATCGCGCTGAGCGTCCTGTCCCTGGTGAGTTTCCAGACTCGCCGGGTGGTCCTTGGCGGGGCACTGTTGGCGACGGCCATCCTCTCCAAGCTCTTCCCTGCGCTGTTGCTGATCCCGTTGGCGGTGAGGCGTCGCTACCGGGAGCTCGGTTGGACGCTGGGCATGGGGGCAGGAGCGAGCGCGCTTTCGCTAGCCGTCCTGGGACCCGAACCGTTTTCGGCCTTCTTCCGCTATCATCTGCCGCGCCTGCGCGACGGGCGCGCGTTTGCTTTCGAGGAGGCGTGGCCTGAAGTGGCCGACCTGGTCGTGGCGGGCAATCAGGGCGCCCGCGGCATCGCCCAGAAGCTCTCCGCGCTGCTCGGGCTGGAGTCGTCGGCAACTCTCGAGCACTGGCTGCCAGCGCTGTTCGCGGTTTTCCTCGTGGTGGCCGCCATTTCGGTCGGGCGGCGCCCGCCCAGTCACCGCGGCGCCCACGCCGCGCAGTGGCTCGGTCTGCTCGGTTTGGCGTCTCTGGCGAGTGCTGGTGCCTGGACGGACTACGTGCCAGTCACGGCGGTATGGCTCTTGGCTTACCTCATTCCGACCCAAGCCGGGCAGCCTGTGGGGCGAGTCCTGGGTGTGGTGATGGTGGTATTCCAGGCCACCCTCATCGGCACGATGCCGTTGGGAGACGCAGCCGATCCGAGTTGGCTGTTGCCCGTGTCGCTGATCAGCGCGTTGCTGCTGCTGGCCACCTTCGTGTGGGGCGTGTGGTCCGAGCGCTGGGCAGCACAGTCGGTGACCGGCCCCGAGTCGAGCCCGCGAAGCTCGCAGCGGTGGGCGATCGAGGCCGCCGGTGGGTAGGCGTTTGCTCCACAAAACGGCGATGGGGCCCTCGTGACGGACGAAATGTCCGGCGCGGGGGCTGTGTTTTTTTGACGTGAGGATGGGGCGAAGGCGAGCAAGCCGGCTGGGAAAGGACGGATTCGAGGGGCGCACGGTGAGAAGACTCGCGATCCGTGCCTCAAGTGTGACACAACCGAGCGGTGCTCCGGGTTCGGCCACTGGATTTCTGGAGGCCAATGATCATTGGCTTGTTGTTGTTTGGTGGCATGCGTGCGGGCCTTGCTCAGACGCAACCGGCCGCACGGTTCGAGGCTGCGTCAGCCAGCGCCGGAGATGGTTCCCGTGACGATCGACGCCATGACCACTCCCGGACAGGTGCGGTGACCTCGGCCGCTGCCGAGCGCACGGTGGTTGTCCATGCCGCTGCTGAGCACGCAGCGCCGCTCCGCGATCTCATTGCGAGCCTCTTGCAACCTCAGGTGCCCCACGTCGATGTTATTTCTTCTCGCTCTCTCGCGACTGACTCCGAGCCGCTGTTGATCCTCGAGCTCGAGGCGAAGGACTCGGCCGTTTGGTTGCTGCGAGTTCGCTTTCAGGGGCGGAGTTGGGTGCGGCGGCTTCCAGGACCCGCTCGTGATGCAGCGGCGCTCGAAGGAGCGGCTGCCGTTTTCACCCGGGCGGCGGCCGCTCTCCTTCAAAGCGAAGTCGCTGCCGTTTCGAATCGCGATCTCCGCCATTGGATCCCCGACGAGGAAGCTGGATCTTCCGTCCTGCCGCAGACATCCCAGCAGGGGCCCTCTCCGCCCTCACAGAAGGCTCCCCGAAAACAGCCAAGTGCCCCGGGTGCTTCCGCTGATGTCCGAGTGCCGTCCGTTTCTCTTCTCGTCGGCCTTGCCTACAGGCCGCAATACTACGCTGCTCGTCTGCCATTCTCCCAAGGAGCTTACCTATCCGGGACGGTGCGCGATAGCCGGGGCCCCTGTGGAAGGCTCTCCGCAGGGGTTTACCCTGCGACCACTGTGGAGACGGATCTGGGAAGCTTCGACGTAGCGCGCTTCCCCCTTCAGCTGGACGTGGGTTACTGCTTCCGGAGAGGAAGAATCGGGGTGGCACCTTTCGTGGGCGCGCTGCTCGAGCCCACGGTGCGCAGTGGTACCGAAGGCTCGAGCGGCGTGGGGAGTGAACCGGACAGCACGTTCTGGGGTTGGGGGGCGCGCACCATGTTGGCTGTCCACTTCGAGTTCCTTGATCCATTCGCGCTGCAGTTGGGAGTGGGAATCGACGCCTTGTTGCGCAACCAGATCTTCCTTGCCGAGGGGCAGGACGAGCCGTTGCTCTCTCCGGCAAACTTTCGGCCATTTCTGGAATTGGGAGTGGCTGTTTCCCCGTTTTGACAGCGCTCCCCTGTGAGGAAGCATTTGAGTCCGACCACTTTCCCCGGCTCCTCGCACTGACAAAGGGTGGTACTGGCTTTGAGCGCAGATCCCGACTTTCAAGAAAACGATGACTACCGTCTGATGCAGCGCGTCGCAGCCCGTGACCGTGCTGCTCAACGACAAGTAGCCGAGCGGCTGGGCGGGCGCGTTCTGCGACTGTGCCGCACGTTGCTCGAGGATCAGGCGGAGGCTGAAGATGCCGCTCAGCAGTCTCTCGTTCAGGTGTTGCTGTCGGCAAGAAGTTATCAAGCCTCAGGACGACTCGAGGGGTGGGCCGACAAGATCACGGTCCGCACCGCCATGAAGCATGCGCGCGGTCTCCGAGCGGGGCGCTCGTTCATCATGCAAGTTGCATTACCTGAACGGATCGCCTGCTTGGCCCAGGACCTGCGCTATAGAAACACCACGCCGCGCCAGATGGAGACCTATCTGAATCGTCTCACCCCGGAGAAGAGAGAAGCGTTCGTTCTCAAGCATGCGCTGGATTATACCATTGAAGAGATCGCATCGCTGACCGAATCACCGCCCGGTACGGTGAAAGATCGATTGGTCAGAGCCAAGAAGCAACTGCGCAAGATGATTGATCGAAACGTTCGCAACTCCCGCCGAGGTTCCTCATGAGGTTTCAATCGAGCTACGCTCGATTCGCTCGGCTGAGGGAGCGTGTCGAGTCAGGCGAGTTGCTCAGCCCCGCCGAGTGGGCCGAGTACGAAGAGCTAGTCGAGCAAGATCCGCGCTGCCAAGAGGAGCTCTGGATCCTGAGGGAGCTGGCGCGGCGCGGACAGGTTGAAGATGGCGGTACGCGATCTGCGGGCACCGAGAACGTCCGCAGCGCCCGCGGCTCGGATCCCGTCGCGGAGGGAGCTCGAAATGTGATTGAAGGCGCGCTCCGAGAAGTTGCCGAGCGGGACAAGGTGGTTCCTCTGCACGCCGATCGCGATATGGCAGAGCCGGACGGGCGCGCCAGACACCGCGGATCGATGTCCGAAGCAGGCGCCCGAGCAGTTTGGCGGCCTTCCAAGAGAGTCCTCAGGTGGACGGCCGTTGCCCTGACCGTTGGAGCGCTGGCTGCGGGGGCGCTGGCCATGCTGTTGCCAGCTCAGCTCTTGCAGCGCTGGCCGCTCGGGTCCGGCTCCGCCTCCGCGTCGGGTTCCCGGTTCGAAGGGGCGCCTCGCTCGCCCTTCGGGAATGCGAGCGAGTCTAGAGGGGCCAACACCTCCTCGACACCAAACAAGGGGCTTGCGTCCGATGCAGGCGCAGAGCCGACCGGGAGTCCCCAGCCGGAACAAGTCCAACTCACCCTCACGGCCGGCTCCGTGCGTGTCAACGGGACCCTTGCCGAAGCCGGAGACCCGCCGCTCGCTCCTCGGGCCGTGGTGACGGTCGGCCGCGGCGCGGCCTGCTTGTCTTTGGCTCGGGACTTGGATGTTTGTCTTGGGAGCGGGAGTCGCATTCGTCTCGACGAGGGAGGAGCTGGCCGTCGCTTCATCGAGCTGCATGAGGGAAGAGTGGTTGCGGTACTCGCCAAGAGGCCGGAGGAGCGCCGTTTCGCGGTCCGAGCGCAGGACATCGAGGCGGTTGCCGTCGGGACGATCTTCGAGGTCAGAAAAGAGCCGTCTGCTTCCGGTCCCCCAGTGGTTCAGATCGCGGTGGCCGAAGGGCGCGTTCGGGTCGAGACCTCGAACAAAACCCCCACCGCAGACACCTCTGCCCCGCCGATTCGCTTCGTCGATTCCGGCGAACGGCTCGTTTTCCCCCGCCGGGGAGGGAAAGTCACTCGCCGGTTGGAACAGACGGCAGTGGAGCGGCTGCGCTCCTCGATGGCTCGACGGAAGCTGTGGCAGTCGCCCACCGTGGGGCTGCTGCAAGTGGCCGCCGATCCTCGCGCGGCGCCCGTGCAGATCGATGGCCAGCGGTTGGGCCCGGGTCCGGTTTCCGTTCTCGTCGAGGCGGGAAGCCACGAACTGGGCTTCGGCGCCGTCGAGGACAGCTCTCACGAAGCGCGCCGCGTTGAGACCGGCGCAGCGCTGCACATTCGGAGGGTCGAGGTGCGGCGTGGGGAGACGACGCGAGTGGAGCTCCCTCCGTCGAGCGTCCCGAAGGCTCGTCCTGCAGCCCCTCCGCAGGTCGCTAGCTCGCCGCCGGCGGCCAGTGATTTACTCGGCCGCGCCCGGCAGCAGCTTCAGGCGGGGAACCACGCGGGCGCTGTGGAGAGCTACCGCAGCCTGCGGCGACACTATCCAGAGAGTGCAGAAGCCCACACCGTTTTGGTCACGCTCGGACAGATCGAACTGAATCGACTGGGACAACCTGCCCAAGCTCTGCGGTCTTTCTCGGCCTATCTTCGGACAGGTGGCCCCCTCGCGCAGGAAGCCAGCCAGGGGCGAATCCGGGCGTTGCAGGCACTGGGCCATCGCTCCCGCGAAAGGGCCGCTATCCGCTCCTACCTCCGGCGTTATGGCGATAGCCTAAATGCACCGCGTTTGCGGCACCGGCTCGAGGAGCTCGGCGACTGACGGTGGGCTTCGGTCCTCGGGCAAGCCCAGAATCCTCTCATCGTTTCCGAATTGTCATCGTCAGAAAAGTGCCTCTTCCTCAGCCATTCCCTGCAAGCCCAGAACATCATTCCGAGGGCTGCGCCGCTTCCCTGCAGTCGAGGAAGGCCGGCTGCTTTCGCAGGAGACTTGTTTTCTTCCTGCTCGGGCTGCTTGCCTCAGGGCTCGTCGCTTGTGAAACCGCCGAAGACACCGTCTTTACCACGCTCTCGGTGGCTTTCCGTGAGTCGTCTTCGAGCGTCCAGGAAATCGAGGAAAGCCTGACCGTGGAGGTCGTTCTTTCCGACCCGAGCGCCGAGCCGGTGAGCGTCGAATTTGCCGTCACAAGCAGCGAGGCCATGGGTCACGATGGCTGCAGCTCGCGGGATTTCGCTGGTGAAAACGGAACGCTCACCTTTGCGCCGGGGCAAACGGAGCTCAGCATCGAACTGCAACATCTCGATGACGACGTTCCAGAGATCGACGAGCTGATCGAGATTTCCTTGGTTGCCGCAAGCGGAGCCCGCCTGGGTGAGCTCCGCGCCCATCAGCTGCGGATCGACGACGACGATCGGAGCGCCCTGCTCGATGTCCGACGTGACTTCGGTGCGGTGGGCGATGGTGAGAGCGACGATACGGACGCCATTCAAGCTGCCATCGATCGCACCGAGTCCATTTCCAATGCGGTTGTGTTCTTTCCGGAGGGCAGTTACCGCGTGACCGCTCTGTCGTTGCGTCCAAGTGCGAACTACGTTGGACGAGATGCCACGCTCGTGCTTGCACCTGGTCAGTCAACAGATGCAAAGATGCTCACCCTCAGCTACGACGGTGCCGAGGCATCGCGCCGCGTGCTCGTTCAGGGATTGACTTTCAATGGGGCCCGCGACGAACAAGGCCCCTTCGATGAGTGGGAATACCAAGACAGCGTGTTGCTCTTTGCTTTGGGTGAGCCCGCAGCGAGCGGCCGACTGCGGCTCGAAGCTCAAGATCTGAGCTTCGAAAATTCGGGGGGGAATGGTCTCATGTTGGGGACCAACACGGAGGCAAGAATCTGCGACTTGGCAGCGGAAGAAGTCTTTACCGATTTTCTCAAACTGCGCGGTGGAAACACCGAGGTGACGCTCGTCGGCGCCACGGGGCAAGGCACCGTCGGGACGACGGGAATTGCCATCTCCAGCACCGATCTCGGCTATCAGGATTCTCTCACCATCCAAGCTATCTTGCGCGACGTGCATCTCGCCACGGGCGATCTCGACTTGGATCTGGCGGACAACTCCAGCGTGGATATCGAGCGGCTTCATATGGACCAACCGCCCTTGTACATTCGCGCCAAAAATTCCGTGTTGCGGGTGAGCGAAAGCCGTCTTGCGGTGGGTCCCCCGCTGTATCGCTTCAACCGGATCGTGGCGCCCTCCGATGTCTCGTTTGAAGACGTCGAGTTCCTCCTCTCGGAAACGATCGATCCTTCTGTGAGCGTGGACGAGGACGACCGCACGTGGGCAGCTCTGGGCGTGACCTGGGACGACATCACCTATGCTTTCTCTTCCGAACAAGAAGACCAATTCGTGGAGGCGATGACGGGACAGTCGCTGACCGCGACGAACTGCTCCTTCATGACCGCCGATGATGTCGAAGAGGGTGATTCTGTCTATGTCGCTCTCACAGAGAGCGGCGACGATGGCTCCCACACCCTGCTTCTCGAAGAACCCGAGGTGGCCGAGACGTTCGATGCCACCTTCGCCCCCAGTTGTTCCGGGTGCAGTCGAGGGCCCTGATCAGGGGGCAGTGCCGCGTGGGACCCCTTCGCTTCCGATGGAGCCCCAAAGCAGGAACGCTGTGCCTCCACGCTTCCTGCGCCGCGGCAGCACGACACAGAAGCCTTTTTCTGGGCTCATAAAATGCCGTTTCCAGAGAAATGTGAGGAACGAACCGACCGAAATCGCCGACGCTCCACACCATACAGACTGAACCTATGAGAATGATTTCCCGTTTCGCTTGTTTCTCTCGATCTTCCTCCCTCACCGCTCGATCCGGCTGCGAATCACGGACGTGGCATCGCGCCTGGGGTGCACGAGCCGCCTTGCTGACGACGCTGGTGTTGTGCAGCGCTGCATTTTCCTGCAGTCCCGAAGAGACTGGCTCAGTCGGTAGCGGCGCGGCGCCCGCCACAGACGGCTTTGCTTCCGGCGGGACCGTCGCGAGTGGGGGTGACGAGAGCGGTGGCACGAAAGGAACCGGTGCCTCATCGGCGGATGGCGCGAGCACCGGGAGCGGCGGCTCGACCTTCGGCTCGGGCGGCTCGACTTCCGGGGGCAGCAGCTCTGGTGGCTCTTCATCGGGTGACGGCGGCGCCGCTGCTGGGGGGACCTCGTCGGGAGGAGTGAGCACTGGAGGAACGAGCGCGGGAGGAGGGACTTCGGCCGGCGGCTCGACGGACACTGGTGGAAGTCTCGGAAGTGGCGGGGGCCAGAACTTCGAACCGCCTTTCATTTTGGGAGCGGACATTTCGGGAACTCAGGAGTCTCCCGGAGTCGGGTACGTCGACACCGACGGGCAAACGAAGACCATCTTCGAGCTGCTGAAGAACCACGGCTTCAACTACATTCGCTTGCGGACCTTCGTCGATCCCATGGCTCCCGGCGGTTATGCATCCAGCGCCAATGGCTGCACGGGCAAGTCCGAAGCCTATGGCGACAAGGCTCACGTGATTGAATATGGCAAGCAGGCCAAGGAAAATGGCATGGGCTTTTTGCTCGACTTCCACTACTCGGACGTTTGGGCGGATCCGGGTAACCAGATCATCCCCGAGGCTTGGCGCAATCCTGCGAGTATCGAGGAGCTTGCCGCAGATCTGAAAGCCTATACCAAAGACGTCCTCGAGGACGCCATCGCCGCTGGAGCGCGGCCAGACATGGTGCAGGTAGGCAACGAGATCACTCCCGGCATGGCTGCTCACGTGCCGAATGACCAGACCGATTGCTGGGGCAATAATGTGTCCCTGGCGCCGATTGGAGGGAGCATCGACAATTGGGACAACCTGGCGACGCTACTCATTGCCGGCATCGAGGGCGTGCGCGAAGTGGATGCAAGCATCAAGATCATGCTTCATACCGAGAACACCGATGATCTCGGCGGCGTGCGATGGTGGATCGATAGTGCCCTGTCCCGCGGAGTGAACTTCGATGTGCTCGGTCTCTCCTGCTACGAAGCTTTCCAGGGACCGCCGAGCGTTTGGGAAAATACGTTCACCGACCTTGCGGAGAACTATCCGGACTTAGAGTTCGTCATTGCGGAGTACAATCCCCAGCGCACGCAAGCCAACATGATCATGAAAAATCTCCCGGACGGACGGGGGCTGGGCACGTTCTTCTGGGAGCCGACCCAGAGTGGGGAGTGGGGCGACGCCATGTTCTCCTGGCAAGGTGGAAACGCCGTGGCAAACTCGTCCGATTTTGCCGAATACGACAACATGTTGGATGATTTAGGGCTATAGAATCTTCCCCCGCGCCGCCTCGGCCTGCGCCTGCTTTGGGGAGACTCCAGAAAAAAGTCTGTAGTATCTCCCAGTGGGATGATCGGAGGATGGTTTGGGTCGGTTCCCCCAAAGCGGCGAATCCGCATTTTGGTGTTGAGTGCGTGGGTTGGAGGGCTTTGTTCCTTTGATGCCGCGCACGCGGAAACCAGCGATTCTTCTCTGCTGGAGGGGGCTTCTCCGATCCTGAGTCAGAATACTGAGCTTTGGGGTAACCCCTACGGGGGACAGCGCCAGGAGTTCGTCGTGACGGGGCTGTTGACTTTCGGCGTCGAGGTCGATCTGCAGCGATCCGGTTTCAGTCGAGGTACTTCCTTCGGCGCGGTAGGGCTTTGGATTCAGGGTGACAATCTTTCGACCTTTGCCCTCAAAGATGCCGGCATTGTGAGCAATATTGCCGGAGAGCCAACGGTGCGTCTGTTCAAATGGTGGTTGCAGCAAAGATGGCTGGATGGGCGCCTCGACCTCAAGCTGGGGCAGCTCCCCCTCGATGATGACTTCCTCTACTTGGAAAGTGCTCAGCTTTTCATCAACAGTGGCTTTGGTACCGCCCAAACGTTGGCCCTGAACGTGCCCGCTCCCATCTATCCCTTGGGTGCCTTGGGAGCTCGGCTGGCGATTGTTCCCACCGAGCAACTGGAATTTCTTTTCGGAGTCTATGATGCCGACGCCGGGAGTTCGCGACGCCATCCGTACTTCTCCGATCTGAACCTCCGGCTCGATCAAGGAGCTATGCAATTGCTCGAGATCTCCTTTCTTCCTGACATCGGTGGGCGCGCGACCCGCCTGACCCTCGGTGGATTCCATCACGCCGGAAACGTCACCGATTATGGTGAAGAACTGTCCTCGGCTCAGCAGGGGCCCCCATTGGACGGAATTGGGCGTGGTCTCGGCAGCGTCTACGTCATGGCGGAGCACGCGCTCGGGGACCTTCCTGGAAGGACCGTGAAGGTCTTTTCTCACGGCGCTCTGGCCCTGCCTTCGGCGCATGCGATGACCACCGTCTATTTCGATCTCGGAATGGTGATTCAAGGAGGCTGGTGGGGGCGCCCTGAAGACCTTTTGGGATTGGGCTACACCTCGACTCACTTCGGTGATGAATACTTGAGAGTCCAGCAGTTGCGGGGACGCAACTTGACGGAAAGTGAAGGCGTAGCGGAAGTCACCTATCGCCTGCAGATCGCCCGTCAGCTGAGCCTCCAACCGAGCTTGCAGTGGATCTTCGACCCCCACTTCAGCGGTCGTGATAGTTTGGCAATGGCGTTGCGGCTGTTGCTTTCCCTGTGATGCGTGAGGGCTACCTTCCGCGCCGATGTTGCGGCTACTGGTTTCCCTGTGATGCGTGAGAGCTACCTTCTGCTCCGACCTCAGCGGTCGTGATAGTTTGGCAATGGCGTTGCGGCTTTCCGTCCAGACCAGGGCGAGTGGTTCCTCAAGCGGGGCCACCCGCTCCCCGGTGCCCGACTCGAGTTGCTCGGTGTCTGACCTCAGGCACGGCGCGAGTCCAGCTAGCAATAGCGAATCCAGAGATAAGCCATTGACTTACTCTACATGGTGGTCTTCACCGAACGGGATGAAGACGTCGTCCGCATCATCAGCGCTCGACCGGCAACGAAACGCGAACAGCAGATATTCTACCGATACTCTGGAGGCTCGACATGACTGACATCCCCGAACTCACCGAAGAAGCATTTGCCCGAGCCATTCCCGCACGAGTCCGCAGGCGTCTCGTGAAGGGTGAGTTGAAAGACGGGTCGGACATCATTGCATTGCGCAAGTTCGTCGGCCTTTCTCAAACTCAGTTTGCCGAAGCGATCGGGATCAGCGTGCATACTCTCAGGAATTGGGAGCAAGACCGTAGATGTCCTGAAGGGCCAGCTTTGGCGTTGCTCAAGATAGCTGCGCGTCATCCACGTATCATTCGCGAGAATGCAGAACACGCAGCTTGACTGCAAAGCGGCCGCCCCCCAACTCACGCCCTGAGGTGGACCGTCAAGCGTTTTGAGCATTTTCTTGTTCTCCTGTGATGAGTGGTGAGTGCCTGATTTTTAGGTGTTTGAGGTAGCTGGATTCGTCGTAGGTGGTGCGGTCTTTCCAGCAGCGTTGGTGACCGACGGCCACCGTCAATGCTTCCGCTTCGCTGGTGAAGTGGTCGTCCGGCCGCCGCCTCTTCACTCCCTTTCGTCATGGCGTTCTGGCAGGCCTTCTTTGTCTCTTCGGACGTGCGCTCGCTAGCCGAGGTCGGGGCCTCGGCCCCCCGGACCACCCCAGACTGAGACGATGAGGATATGCCCTTCGTCTTCGCGCACGAGATAATAGACGTGGTTTCGCGTCTTGGGCATGGGGGCTCGCCGGACAGTGCCAGCAGGCGTTTCGGCATGGACGGGAAAGCTTTTGGGCTGCAGAGAAATGCGTTCCTTCGCTGCCTCCAGCTCGTCGACGAAGAGGTTTGGTGCGCTCGACCGGTGAGCTTGCCACCACGAGTCCATGGCCTCGACTCTGTGTTCGAGACCCTTCGCTAGTACGGCGTTCTCGCTCGGCGGGCTCGGAGCTTTGCGATGATTTCATCGCCGCGTGTGAATGTCCTGTACGGAGTTTGCAATCTTGCCCTCTCATACACATTGCTCCACCGCATCGGAGATTTCGATCTTCGGAACCTCTTGGACGCCGGGGCCTTCGGGATCGGTCTTACTTTGTGGTCACTGATGATTGTGCGTTCCCTCGAGCAAATCTCGGAAGCGCGTGGTTGAACATCACGGTCCCAAGAAGTGTTTCGTCGGTTTGGAGGTTCTCGATTCAGCGCCTTGGGTTTAGTGAATTTCTGAAGTTGTAAAACAAAGCGGTGAGGCTGCCCAAAACTCCTCCGGACCATTCGTCGAGGGGGCCATTGAAGGAAGGACGGATTCAAGCGTTTACTGAAACGTCTCCCGCTTTGTCCGGTGGGGACGCTATCTTCACGTTGGGGAAGCGCGTTCTAGTCCCATACGTAGTTCGCATCCACAAAAGGATGCGAACCAACAAGCAACAAAACTGTTGAGGCAAAAACCAGCGAGAGGAGCGGCTTCGGCAACCCCTCACCGCAAAGGGGTTGCCGAAAAAGCGGGATTTCGCGCCGAGAACTACGTAGTTCGCATCCACAAAAGGATGCGAACCAACAAGCAACAAAGCGTTCGACGGC
>CAYTRQ010000054.1:0-12704 GCA_964440025.1 uncultured Polyangiaceae bacterium
CAACAGTACGTTCTTTGGCGTTTGCTTCTGCCACTGCTCGTGCTGCCGTTCGAGGGCCCCTTCCCAGCTTTCGGAATCTGAGGCGAGGGTCAGCGTCCGGCCTCGGTTGATTCTTTTCATTCAGCGGCCCCCTGTTCTACTTGCACCTTCTCTTCACTCGCTGACTTTTTCCGCGGGGCGGCTGTGAGAAAACACCCATACTTCTGCCTCTCGTCCAGCCGGCATGACCAAACCAGCTCCCCATTGTGAACGGTCATATCGGGACATCCGTCGCACATATTCATTTCACCACTGGCCATCATGTCGATGGGCTGAATAATCAACACGGATTGCACGTACTGACGCTCCAGCAAACTCCGTGGCGCCCTCTTTACCTCACGTGCATAGTTGGCGGCGATCTTTCTTGCACTAGGATCGATTGAGGAAAGCCCCAACGCGGCAAGCCGTCCTCGACGATTGACGGAGGGTTTGGTGTAAGCCAAGTACCGCCCAAACAATGCATGATGCCCCGTTTGGATGAGCTCCAAACTGCGGGGCCCCAAATAGCCAAGCACGCGTCGCGGCGAGCCAACTCGAACAGAGAGAAGCCATTTAACCGAATTCGGATCCTTCGTCCCACCTAGGTACGCGGCAGGGGCAAAATCCGGATAGACCGTACGTGCCTTCTCCAGCACCTCGTCGGCAGTGATCGGGTGATCTCCCCCTTGCTGCTTTTCCTGGTAGTAAACGAGACTTTTCGTCCGTATAGGTCTTCCCCCCGCAAAGTAGTCGAACTTTTCGTCTTCCGTTGTACGAAACAGAATAAAAACCATGCTTTCGACAAGATCGATGTGGTCCTGCGCCCATTTCATCAACATGGGAACGTCTTCGAGGTTTTCCCGAGTGATTGTCGCGTTGAAGGAAACGCTGAGGTCCCCTTCGCTTCTCACGAGCTGCGCCTTTTCGAGACGCAAAGCGCATAATTGTTTTTCCGTCGCCTTTTTCCAGTGAGGCCTATGTTGTGTGGAGTCGATGTGAAAAGTGAAGCCGCTGACTCCAGCAGCAACCAATCGCTTGAGGAGAGGACGATCGAGAGCGAGGCCATTCGTGTTGAGGATCACCTTGAGGCCGAATTCCTCACGAATCATTCGTACAATTTCACAGATTTGAGGATGAACCAGAGGATCTCCCCCCGCGATGGAGATCCCGTCCACCTTACGTTGAGCGGTAAAAATCCGCATATCCTCGCGCACCTGTTCTAGGGTCTTGTCGCTCTTGGGATCGTTGCGGGAGTAGCAACCTTCGCAATACAGATTGCAGCGCTTGGTAGGTTCAAGCCAACCGAGAACATTGTCGTTGAGGGACCAGGGTAAGCGATAGAGAGTCTTGTTATCAATCTGCGTCATGAGCTGACGCGAAAACTAACGACCCGGTGCAGTTCGGGTCTTCGGGCATCGATCCGATGTGCTGCTCTTTCTGGCTCTTCGAGATGTTCGTCCGCCGGTGCAGAGGATTCGGTGAATCGCAGAAGTTGCGCGTTCTAACCAGGTTGTAGGGGCTACCCGATCCCTCGCCGGCATGGGACGTTTGTCCCAGGAGGCAACAGCAACCCATGACAGAATTCCTAGTATTGAGAGTCAATGCGGCTGGACAGGTCACCTGCGGCAACGCGGAGGCCGAGCAATTGATGGACAGGGAAGGAACGCGATCTTGTCATCGTCTCGTGGGCGCCCAAGATCCACGAGGTGCGCCGATTTGCACTTCTTCCTGCGCTGCCAACCTGGCCCAAGGCAGAACGCCAGGAAACCAAGACTGCCCTTCGGTCGTGCGGGGGAAGGCCACACGCCTTCATTGTCAACGTGCCGGAGACGAAGTCGTAGTAGTCATGCAACGTTCGGAAACAAACGCTCCCAAGAGCCGCGAACAGCTGACTCCACGAGAACGTGAAGTTCTCGGTCTCGTGGCGCAGGGGTTGACGACGAAACAGGCGGCTCAAACCTTAAGCCTCAAGCCATGCACTGTTCGAACCCACGTCGAGCACGCGTGCGGACGACTTGGTGTCAAGAATCGGGCCGAAGCAGTACGCCAGGCCATCGCGACGGGTCAACTCGAAATCAGTTGAGACCTAAAAGACGAACTCCGTAGGTCTCCAAATCCGAGGAGACCTCTCAAAGAGCTTGAACAATCGTTTCGCGCACTCGTTCGGGCAAGCCTTTTCCAAAATCTGCAGGAGCGACTGCTGGAAGAACGCGAACAATGACCTGCTGCCCGCTGTGACAACGGCGACTTCCTTTCCTGTGAATGTTGAAGGTGCCAGAGAGCGCCACCGGCAAAATGGGCATCTTCATCACACGAGCCAGATCGAAGGCCCCTCGTTTGAAGGGGCCAACGGATCCGTCGCTACTCCGCGTTCCTTCCGGCGCAACAAAAAGGCTCAATGCTTCTTCCTTGAGTTTCGCTGCTGCGACACGTAGCTCGCGATAAGCGATCTTCGGACGACTCCGATCAATGGCAACGAACCCGGAAGCGGTAAGAGCCCGACCCCAAACTGGTATGTCGAAAAACTCCTTTTTTGCAGCCATACGCAGAGAAAGAGGGAGCGCGGAATAGAGGACAGGGATATCGTAGTGAGATTGATGATTGCTGACTACGATGTACGGTCCCAGGGAGCTATCGACGTTTTCGAGTCCGAACACTTCTAGGTCCGCTGCAACGCGTTGAAGCAAGTTCCCTGCCCAGCTTCGCAAACGATCGTCACACGCACCGGAACTCAGTCTTCCACGAGCTGCCGCGGCCACCGTAGGCACACTGATTTTCAGGGTCTGATAGGCAGCATCCGCCAGAACTAAATGGCTCACTTCGAATCAACCCGTGGATAAAACCAGATGGAGACGCCAAAAAGAAGGAAAAGTCCAAACGCAATAGTCCATAGGGCTCCACTCAAATAAATCCCTTCAAGAGCATAGTCGGCGAGGAACCATGGAACCAAAACCCTGACCAACGCTGCTCCAACTAGCAATGAAAATGCCCACACGATCTTCTTTGGAGCCACAAGCATGCGCCCCGAATGGCCTAATGAAACGCGAGCCATCATCCCCAATGTCAAAAGCCCGAGACCTCCCACAGTAAAGCAATGAAGAGCCGCAGTAGCAGGAACAAGGCCCAACCTACCCAAACCCACGAATACAAATGAAAGCGCAGTAGCAAAGTACCCCGCATGAAGTACCCATAACAGTGGTTGCTTAGCGTGAAGCATCCCCCAGGTACTCATACGAACGACGTTTGAAAATCCAGCGAAAACCCAAAATGCAGCCAAAATACCTGCGTTGTCGCTGAACATTTCGACCAACGTTGCCATCACTACACTCCACAGGGAAATCCTATCGAGCCAAGGAATATTGCGCACCCCCGAAGCACCGGTGGCATTGCGAGTAAACATGGGAAAGACGCGACCACCGATCACTACGATCATGATTGCAATGACGCGGAGCGCCAAATCCCGCCCGAGCACGGGAAAGAGAAACGACGGGATCCCGACCCCAAAGTGCCTGGCGTGAAATACCCCGTTCGCCAAGGTGAGCAAGGCAAGCAGAACGAGGAAGAGATAGTTACGGCGAGCCTTTTTCTTGAAAAGCGCGCGCCCCAGAACGGCAGCAAGAAGCGGCAGGAACGAGAGGTCGACACACAACACGAGAAGCGACGAGGCCCCTTCCCAAAGAAGCAAAAGTCGCCCCGCGAGCCACAACAAATTGAGCAGGAGAAGAACGGTAGGCGAGGCGACCGATTTTCCTGTCCAGTTGGATGCAGCCGTGAGTAAGAAACCAGCAATCACAGCCGCGGTAAAACCAAACAGCATCTCGTGCGCATGCCAAAGTTGGAACGCAAAGTACGTAGGCCCTCCTCCCGAACCGAGGATCATCATCCAAGCTGGAATGAGGAAGATCGCAGCAACGGCAGCGCTGAAGAAAAAACAGCGAAATCCGCTGGAAATGATGCTCGGTGCGGGAGTCCCATGTGCCCGAGGACGTCGCCGATGTAGGGAGACAACGGGAAAGCTTTCACTTGCCAAAACGTCTGCTTTGCTATCCATACATCGTGCCAAAGAATTTTACTCGCACTTCGCCTCGCCTAAGACCGTTTCTTCGGTGTCTGAGTCGCCGCACTCTTCCCAGCAGGCATTCGGTGGCTCCTCTCGTCGGACGAAGGGCGCACACCATCTTTTGCCTCGTTGCGCCCCAGATTCGCTCAGATTCGTGGCCCGGCACATCGGTCAAATGACCGAAATAGAACGCATCTCAGAGCCCCTTCGGAGTGATGACTTGCGGTTGAGAATGTGGTGCACGTTTTGCGGCATCTCGTTAGTCTGACGAAAAAAATGCCAAATCCACCTCTCAGTCATCCATCAGTCTCAGCGAAGGCGCGCGAACGTTTTGAGGTGCGCTCTCAGGAGCAACAGCAAACACCGAAACTGGCCCGACGGTTGCATGGAACACTGGTATGCCTGGCTCCATTGACTCATCGCAAGCCAAGCTCGCGATCAGTCCTCCAACGGACTTCGAGGTGTCCGAAAGGCACACCTTTCATGTTCCCGTCATGGGAACTGGGTTTACGATCGACACACCAATCCGACTCGCTCCGCTAGGGATCCACTCCGCAATTTCCCTAGTGAATGATTCATTGATCGAGTTCGCGCGCCGCGATTGGTGTCAACGTACCGGTCGCGCCTGGACTCCGGTGGACGACAATCAGGACGGGTTCCGTCGCGAGCGAATCCGTCTCTATCTCGACTTGGTTCAACAGCTGGTCGACGAACGAACCGACGAACTCCGACGGCGCAGCTTCTACGATCCCAATGGTCCGAGCCGCTATTTTTCCCTCCTTCCCACCGATTCGGCACTCCGACGGCGCTATACGGCGTTCATGGAGGCTGGCGCCTCTGATCAACATGAAGAGAGCGCACTCAGGCAGCTCATCGTACCAGGTCGGGTGGATGTCAACATCATGACGAAACTCGATCGGGGGTTCGATCATCGGGGCAGACAGCTTAAAAAGGACGATAGCGAGGCACTTTCAGCGGCGCAGGGGTTCTTGAGCAGCAATGCCCGCGGTGCCCTGATTCTCTCAGCGGGCGCCAATCCCAAACTGTTTGCGCAGTTGGGTGAGTGGGACTGCCTTTTTCCTGACGAAGACGGCAATTCGTCTAAACAGATAATTCTCAAGGTGAGCGATTATCGGTCTGCAAATATTCAGGGACGAATGCTCGCGCGGCGAGGTCTTTGGATCGCGGAATATCGAATCGAATCGGGTCTCAACTGTGGTGGTCACGCTTTTCCAACTGAAGGGAAGCTTCTTGGACCGATCATGGATGAGTTTCGCCAAAGACGTTCTGAATTGGAGGAAGGTCTTCTGCCGGCGTGGCAAAAAGGTCTCCAGGCTCGCGGAATTCAGCCCCCCTCCCATCCACCGAAAGTGCGTATAGCCGCCCAGGGAGGCATCGGTACTCACAAGGAAGATTCTCTAGTGAGAGAGTTCTACAACATGGATGGCACTGGCTGGGGGACCCCCTTCCTCCTCGTGCCGGAAGCGGTCCGGCTCGACGAAGAGACCGAAAAGCTTCTCTTGTCCGCCAAACAGGGCGACGTCATGTTGAGCCACAGCTCGCCGCTTGGGGTGAGATTTTGGACGGTGCTTGGCTCGCCGAGCGAACAGGCTCGACTACAACGGATACGGAACGGTCTTCCCGGCAGCGTCTGTCACAAGGGCCATCTCGCCCTCGATACGAGTTATTCCTCTGTACCGTTGTGCAAGGGTTCCCGCGCCTATCAAAAGAGGCGCCTTGCCGAGCTCGATCCCGAAGATCCAGACTATGATCTTTTGAAGGATCGCATCACTGCTCCCGCTTGCATTTGTGACGACCTCGGAGGTGCCTATCAAAAGTCGAGTCCCGCGATCTCTCCCAGTCATGCTCCTCCAGCAGCGATCTGCCCCGGCCCCAACCTGGTCAATTTCCAGCAACTAATGACTCTCGAAGCGATCGTGGACCACATCTATGGGCGAGGAAGCGCCTTGACACAGCATCAACGCTCTCACTTTCTTTTGCGCGAAGCCGAGCTCTACCTCGACGTCCTCGCCGAAGAGATCTCCTTACTCGGTACCGCTCTGCAAGTACGGAGCAAGCAGCAGCTGGAGGACTTCGCCGAAAATCTCGGAGCGGGCCTCTCCACCTATGAGCGCCAGTTCACTGACGCCCCAGAGACGCCATGGTTCGATACGCAGGAGGCGGAAGCCTTCCATAGTTTTCTTCTTTCCCTCCGCGGAAGATTGGAATCGATGGCTGGCCGACTGCGTTCATACGAAAGCGGCCTCAAGGCTCAGTTCAACGAAACAGAAAGCGCCCTACCTCGATAGCGCTGCCGCGCCACACTCACCGAGATCATGAAGTTCGATCACCAGCCGTTTATTGCCATCTGGGAAACGACGCAAGCCTGCGACCTGGTGTGCACTCATTGTCGAGCATCCGCACAACCGAATCGAGATCGAGCCGAGTTGACGACCTCGGAAGCCAAGGCTCTGCTCGACTCGTTCGCGCATGCTCGAGTGCCTCTCGTGATTCTTACGGGCGGCGATCCAGCCAAGCGGCCCGACCTCGTGGAGCTCGTTCGCTATGGCACTCAGCTCGGTCTGACAATGGGACTGACCCCTTCGGCAACGCCCTTGGTCACCCGTCCCCTTCTTGAAGAACTGGCCGTCGCCGGCTTGCAACGTCTTGCCATCAGTATCGATGGCAGTTCGGCCCCGATCCATGACGGCTTCCGAGGCAAGGACGGAAGTTTCGAACGCTCTCTTGAAATCCTCGACGACGCCCGTCGGGTCGGCCTGTCCACGCAGGTCAACACGACCCTCCATCGTGGCACTCTCGGTGATCTCCCTCGGCTCGCCGAGCTGATGACAGAGCTGGGCATCAAGCTATGGAGCGTATTTGTTATCGTTCCCACCGGCCGGGCAACTCTCGAGCTCATGCCGGGAGCTTCGGAAATTGAAGACGGACTTCAAGAGCTTTTGCAGCTAGCCAAGACCGTGCCCTTCTTCATAAAAACCACAGCCGGTCCTCAATACCGACGAGTGGCCCTCGAACAAAAAAAGCAAGGCGGCGAAACCGTCACTGTCGGCGCTCGGGGCAAACAGGCGATGTGGGTGAATGAAGGACGTGGCTTTGTCTTCGTTTCTCACCGAGGCGAGATCTTTCCCAGCGGCTTTTTGCCAGTATCCTGTGGGAACGTTCGCGATCGCGATGTCATCGAAACCTATCGAAATCACCCAACTTTCCGCCTGCTCCGCAACTCAGACGCCTTTGCTGGAAAATGTGGTGTTTGCGAGTACCGTAAGGTTTGTGGTGGCGCCCGAGCACGCGCGTACGCGATGAAGGGCGATCTCATTGCCTCCGATCCGCTCTGTCCCTATGTTCCTTCGGGCTACGACGGACCATCGGATGTATTCGAGAGGCACGAGTCTCCGAAGCGTCTTCCGCTGCTGAACTCAGCCAACGCTCTCTGAATGCGGTATTCGGCAATGACCACTATCGTTCCTGAGCCTTCCCGGTCATGGGGACGAACCTGACGGGAATCACGTCCTGCTGCGAGACACCCTTCTCGGTCTTCTCTAAAACACGAAGCTCCTGATAAAGATTGCCCACTGGAATGACCAAACGCCCCCCTACCTTCAATTGGCGTTTGAGAGGCTCAGGCACTTCTGGCGGTGCGGCGGTCACCAAAATGGCATCGAATGGAGCGGCCTGGGGCCAGCCCATGAACCCATCACCGATACGAAAGTGAATATTGTCGTCGAAACCAAGTCTTTCGAGGTCCCTCCGGGCGCGCTTCGCTAAGGGTTTGACAATTTCAATTGTATACACCTCTTCTGCCAGAAGGGATAAGACGGCAGATTGATAGCCTGAGCCGGTGCCTATTTCCAAAACCCTGTCATCGGGGTCGACTTGGGCAAGTTGCGTCATGAGACCGACAATGTAGGGCTGACTGATCGTTTGGCCCTCCCCAATGGGGAGCGGACGGTTCTCATAGGCGTGGGGACGTTGAACCTTCGGAACGAGCTCATGACGGGGGACGTTCCGTAGCGCGTCGAGCACTCGATCACTGGTAATGCCGTCGGAACGCAGGATCTCCACCAGCTCTTTCCGCTCCTCTTCATAGGCACCGGGAGCCCCCTCTGAAGCAATTGAGTCATTTTGTCTCACCGACCCCACGGCCGGTACCTCGTCGGCCCTCTCTTGCGGTGAATCGGCGCCTTCCTTCGGTGGGGGAACCGTCGCTTCAGGCGAGGACTCCTGGTTGCACCCGGGGCTACAGCCCAGCAAAACCAAAGATAATGCGACCAACTGACCTTGTTTTCGGGCTGGCGTCATCAATAGCTCTTTTTGCATGGGGTGTGCCGAGCAGTTTCCGCTCAGGCTTACCACTGCCTCATCCCTCAAGACCCGAACTGCTTCAAGTTTGCATCGGCTTTGTTGCCATCTAAGTTGACTTCTCCGTTGTCGAACTACGAACGCAGCTTTGGCTTTTTTACAGGTATCATGCTGGTCGTCGCTAGCATGATTGGCTCCGGGGTCTTTACGACAACGGGCTTTTTGGTACGAGACATTCGTTCTCTTGCCGCAGTCTTGCTGGTCTGGATCGTCAGTGGGCTCATCGCATTGTGCGGCGCACTGGCCTACGCAGAGCTGGCAGCCGCGCTCCCACACAATGGCGGAGAATATCGACTCCTTTCCCGAGTCTATCATCCAGGCATTGGTTTTACGGCCGGCTGGGTTTCTCTCATCGCGGGCTTCTCGGCTCCCATGGCAGCAGCGGCCGTGGCCTTCGGTGAGTACTTCCAGAATCTCTTTCCCCTCGTTGCACCGAAAACGGCCGCCTTTTTCCTGTTAGCCTTGTCTGCCGCCATTCACGCAGCTCGCGTATCTTGGGGAGCCTGGGTACAAAACTCGGTCACCATCATCAATGTGCTCCTTATCGTCAGCTTCATTGTCGGCTCAGCTTGGTTCGCCGACTTCTCTGCAGTCGCCGCCCCCCTTAGCGAGGTTGTAACGAGCGTGACTTCCCCCGATTTCGCTATTGGGCTCATTTACGTATCTTTCGCATACAGTGGATGGAACGCCGCCATCTACGTTGCCGGCGAGATGCGAGACGCCTCGAAGCGACTTTCCCGAGTGCTGGTCGGCGGGACCGCGCTCACGGCGATACTGTACACAGGCCTCAATCTCGCTTTTGTGGCTGGAGCGCCCGCAGCCGAGCTCAGTGGAGCCGTGGATGTCGGATCCATTGCCGCGCGACACCTCTTCGGCCCATGGGCCGCCCAAGGAGCCAGCGTCTTGGTTTCCCTCGGCTTGCTCACCACAGTGAGCGCCTTGTCAATGACTGGGCCTCGCGTTTACGAGGCCATGGGGCGCGACTACCCACGGTTGGCGATTCTTTCCCGCCGGGGACTTCATTCTCGACAACCGCAGAGCAAAGAGCGAGGCCCCGTATCCGCCATCTTGCTTCAGCTAGGTGCGGCAAGCGTCATGGTTCTCACGGCAAGCTACGACACCCTTCTGGCATACATGGGAGTCATCTTGTCTGCCTTTTCCGGCATGACGGTACTAGGCGTTCTTGTTCTCCGAAAAAAGGAGCCTCACCTCAGTCGCCCCTACCTCATGTGGGGCTACCCTTGGACGGTTTTTCTTTCACTCGGCCTTTCCATGTGGATGTTGGGACATGCATTATGGCAACGTCCTTGGGCCTCCCTTGCTGGAATCGTCACCACGCTGCTTGGGGGAATCATCTACCTATGGGCACGTCCCTCTCTCCCTCCAAGCCAAAACAGGAGTTCTTCTCCCAGAATGGATCCCTCTTGAACTGCCCATGAGTCAAACGCTGTATTGCATGAGCTCTGGGTTGCGTCCGATATTCGCCGAAAGCTACTGCGGATGGGAAGAGAGCCCGTCGTCCTCTTTTTTCTCCCCATCACCGTTCACGGCGCCGCGCTCTCGATCTTTGGGGCGCTGACCGGACACGCGCTCTTCGAGACGCTGGGGGAGTCCTTTGAGAAGGGCGACCGCCTCCTCTCCCAGATCGGCACCGGAGAACAAGCCGGCGCCGCTGGCTTGAGCACGGCTTTCAGCAACAGCTTGTCCGCGGGCAAGAAAGACCCGAGCCTTCTCGAGATCCCCCAAGGACTCCTTGATGCACGAAAGGCTCATCAACGCTACCGCCAAGCGACGACGCCCCACCTCCATTTCTAGAATTCGACGAAAATCCACTTCAGCAACTGCTACTCTCTGCGCGCGGAATAGGGACCATCCCTTGAGCATGAGCGCTTCACTGGCCACTTCGGGAAGCCAAGCACTGGTCGCAGCGTCGGCGAGAAACCGGCGAGCCTCGTCTTCACGTTCCCACTGGAGAAGAACATGGCCCATTTCCAAAGCTCCAAGAGCTTGAATGCTTCTCGGTTGCCGAGAGTCGAGAGCTCCCGAAAGAAGCTCTCGGGATCTCTCGAGAGCTTCTAACCCGAGTTGACGTCTTAAGCGTAGCAGAAGGACGATGATAGCCTGATTGTGATACTCTTGTCCGCGGGCCAGATCCACGAAAGCCGTCCGCGCCGTCATCTGATCCAGCGCGTCCCCGGTTCCTTCTAGAGTTCGATAAAGGGACCTGAGGACCCGTTTCTCTCGAATCAACTCGGGATTTTTCGCACGCTCCCAAATGGTCTCGGAATGCGCCGGCACGGTCACAAATAGACTACAAATAGATAGCCCGAGAATGGCATACCAGCGACTCATCACGGCTCGTGGTCCCCCTCCGAGCCCTCCGCTTCAAGCTCCCTTTTCGAAGATGAAGGCAAGGCTTTTTCAGCTCGCGCGGAGGGAAGCTTCCCTCCGCGCGAGCTGGCCATCGATCGAATGTGCTTCGGTGCCTGGGGCGCCTGCTCCAAAAACTCGCTCCAATGATCGGCAGCGGCTTCCCTATCATGAGCTTCGAGCACTCCGGCCACCAGGGCAGCACTCTCTCCAGGAGGCAGCACGGGAAGAACCTCCCCCGGAGCCCCGTGTCGCGCGCCCGTTCTGTCAAAGATCCAACTCAAAGCCCACGCTGCCTCACGAGGCCCGGACAAGGCGCGAGCACGCTCGACCTGACCGGCTCGCAGGAACAGCAGCACGGCGACCGCCTGGCGAATCGGCTCCAACAACGGGGCGAAATGTTCCCGCGACTGGCGCACGTAGGCTACGCCTTCCCGAGTCCCCGCAGGATTTGAATACGAAGCGGCAATGGCGGCCTCCACCAAGACCTGTGTCCGCTTTCGAGGTCCATCCACACGATCGATCGCGAGAGCCAGCCGTCGGTAGTGCCTCAGCGCCTCAGGAGCGTCGCCGCTCAGCAGAGCGGCTCGCGCCGCTGCTACCCGAAAAACGGTTGCTATTTCGCTTTCGCGAGATCTGTCGAGCAGGTTGGAAAAGCGCCGATGGGCCTCTTCTGGGCGCTTCGACACGAGCTCGGCGGTCGCGAGGAGAAGCGGCGCTTCCATTCCTGCTTCGAGCAACTCATGGGCCTGCCTGGCAAGCCGCGCCGCTCTGTCTGGCCTCGACCACAGCGACGCTCGCGAGGAAATGATCAGACCGCAATAGCGCTCAATGCTTGGAACCTGCACCCTCTGCCAGAACGTGATCCTTTCCGAGCAGGGATCTGTGAGAGCTCTGCTTTCGGAACGGACGACGACGGAGCGCTGCTCCGCCATCACCAAAGGAGCCATTCCGATGACCACTCCAGCAAGAGCCAAGGCCCGACGAGTTCTTCGGCGAAATCCCGTCCTCATCTCTGCTCCAGTCTACAACCCCCACCGTCGCCTCGGAAGACTCCGCCGAGAGGCACACCCAGAGGAGCGCCCTCTTTCGGGGTGATGAGCCGACGTTCTAAGGCGCCGCCGCTCGCCCAACGAATGGGTTGTGCAGCACGATCGTCGCTGTCCGCTTGGGACCAACGCTCACCAAGTACAGGGGTACTCCCGACTTTTCCTCGATGTAGCGCACGTAGTGACGAGCCGCCTGGGGCAGCTGTTCCAGAACCCGCGCCGACTCGATCGGTTCGCTCCATCCCGGAAGCTCTTCGTAAACGGGAACCGCTTTGCCGGGCTCATCGAGAAGATCGATGGGAAGATCTTCGACTCGCCCTTGAGGAGTCTCGTAGGCAACGCAAACGCGGATCTTTTCCATCCCCGTGAGCACATCCAGCTTAGTCAGGGCCATTCCATCGATGCCGTTGACGCGCGCTGCATAGCGGAGTCCTGGCAGATCGAGCCAACCGCAACGCCTTGGCCGCCGCGTCACCGATCCATACTCATCCCCCACATCTCTCAGGTGTTGGCCTTCGTGATTTTCGAGCTCCGTCGGAAAGGGTCCGCTCCCCACCCGAGTCGTGTAGGCCTTGGTGATGCCGAGCACCGACGAGATCCTGTTGGGACCGATACCAATACCGATAGACGCCCCTCCGGCAACTGCAGAGCTACTGGTCACGAACGGATAGGTCCCATGATCCACGTCGAGCAAAGTCCCCTGGGCCCCCTCGAGCATGACTCTTTTCCCGCTTCGAATCGCGTCATCGGTCACTTGAGAGGCGTTGCCGAGTAGCGGGACCAAACGATCAGCGAGAGGTCGCAAGCTATCGAGTATGTTCTGAAGG
>CAYTRQ010000054.1:12714-19274 GCA_964440025.1 uncultured Polyangiaceae bacterium
CGGGGGGGTGCCTCCCAAATCCTCGATGACCGGCCTCCAGGCCTCGAGACAAGCTCGAATCCGGAGCTCTAACTTGGCAAAATCTCGCAGGTCACCGGCTCGAATTCCGGTCCTCCTGACCTTGTCCTCATAGGCGGGACCGATCCCCTTCTTTGTCGTCCCGATCGCTTTGTCCTTCGGGGCCGACGACTCCCTCAAGCCATCAATCTCGATGTGATGAGGCAAAATCAGGTGAGCCCGATCGCTGATCAGAAGGCGTCGTTCAATATCGTCATGGCCTCGGCCGAGCAACTCATCGATCTCACCGACAAGTACGGTCGGATCGACGACCATTCCTTGGCCCAGCACACACAAGGTTTCTTTTCGGAGAATGCCACTCGGGAGTAGTCTCACGATGATTTTCTCGTCACCGACGACCAGTGTATGCCCCGCGTTCGGCCCGCCCGCGTAGCGCACGACAACGTCGGCGAACTCAGTGTAGATATCGACAATTTTGCCCTTCCCCTCGTCGCCCCATTGGGCTCCGACAATGACAACTGCGGACATGCGTTTTCTTTCTCGTGACTTGGTAAAAAATCGGAAGGTTTGGCTGCTCGACGAAGAACCTAGAACTTCAGCAGTTCTACTGCTTGCTCCAGAGACATTCTCCCGAGGCTCTTTTCCTCACCATCGTCGAGCCACGCCAATTGAACGAAGGTGCCATCGCCGCTTGGCCGAGCGAGGTGGGAGTACCGCCAGGCGGCGGCATAGTCGAGAGGGGTCACCTGTGTTCCCTCCAAGAAAGGACAAGCCCGCAGACCAGCCGTGCGAAAGAGGGAGAGCGCACGTCTGACTCCGGTATGGCTCGACTCGCCGATCACGAGAACTCTCGCTCCTGACCGACTTGCTCGAGGGCCTAACGCCCATCTCAAATGGTCCACATGGATCGCTGCCCCGGCTGCGGGACGAGGAGCCCCAAAGCGTGCGTACAGGGCGTCGTAGCGACCACCGGACGCCACTGCCTGCCCTGGACCTTCGGCAAGGATCTGAAACATCGCCCCGGTGTAGTAGGCTACGGTTCGGGTCTCACCCAGATCGATCACCAGCGATGGCGCCAAACCAGCCTGGACGATGGCCCGAGTAAGAGCACCGAGCTCTTCGACATGGCGCAACGCCACGGTGCCCGAAAGCTCCTTCTTGGCTTTGTCGAAGACTTCAACACCGCCCTGCAAATCCAATAGCGCCAGCAAAGACCGAGTCGCATCCTGCGAGAGCCCAGAGGCTCGAGCGCGACGCTCGAGCTCTGCCCCATCCTTGAGGGAAAGAGACTCGAGCAGCTGCGCTCGGGAGGAAGGAGCGACATCGCTGACAAGACTGTGCGCGATAGCTCCGTGGCCCAGATCCACGACAAACTCGGTGAGGCCAGCTTCTCGAAGCGCGGTCGTCACAGCTTCGATGACCTCGAGATCCGCACCGAGCGGGCTACGAGGATCTCCTCCCACCAGCTCGATACCGGCCTGGAGGATCTGCTGATCGTGACGAGCACGTTCGTGCTGCCGTCGCAAAACGGAACCCCGATAAGAGAGCCGAATAGGACCGGGGCGCCCCGACAATCTCGTGGACACCAGCCGCGCCACTTGAGGCGTGACGTCAGGACGCAAAGCCACCACCTCCCCCGTTTCTGGCTCGACAAAACGGAGAATGCTACTTGGCTCGATGGCCCCCAGTCCTCGCTCGAGCACCTCGGCATATTCAAACGCCGGCAGACTGACCCGCTGATAACCAAAGAGATCAAAGGTTCCCAGCACTCGCGAAACCAGCTGCCCCTGATCTTCTGCCTCCGCCGGAAGCAAATCACGCATTCCACCCGGTAGCGGGTGAGCCAAGAAATCCAGACCGACGGGCTCCGTCGAAAGGTCAGCAGGAGTAAGGCTTGGACGACTCAAAGCCGGCGGAGCTTATCAGAAGAGGCTCCGGAGTCACGACGGTGAAAACGCGCAAAAACAGCGGGGAAAGCTCCCCCGTCGCTCCTGCCGCTTCTTGGCGATGGCGTGGAGCTCCCCAGCTTGGATGTACTCGTGTCCGCTGACGTTGTATGCCAGGGGCATGAGCCAATCCGACGCTGCAGCCAACGTCCTGGACTTGAGTGAAAAGGGCGCCCCCCAAGACGGCGTTCCTCAGCGCCTCGACAGGCGGCTTTTCATGCAACTCCTGGTCGTCCGTTCGGAAGACCGCTCCAGAAACCTCGGCATCGCGATAGGTGAAGAACTTCAATCGAGGGGCGTGAGCGCAGTCATTTATGAGGACTTCAATGATCCCCTCAGCTTTGGTGTCCTTTCGTACAGCGAAAACCCGAACGTTCTTGTCGATCAAGTCCGCCCCGGCCTACGCGCCGAATCTCTGGGCCCTCTGAACGTCAGAGAAGAAATGACGATGTTAGGACGAACCTATTCCAGTGGCTATGAGCCAGACTTGTCCTATTGGCTGCTCAGGCGCCCCATCGAGACCGTACAAAATCCCGAATGGCCGTGGGCTATTTGGTATCCGCTTCGCCGTTCTGGGGCTTTCGAGCAACTCGATGGGCGTGAGAAAGGTTCCATCTTGAAAGAACACGGAACCATCGGGAAGGAATACGGCGCAGCCGACTTGGCCCACGACGTGCGACTCGCCTGCCATGGGCTCGACAAGAATGACAATGAGTTCGTTATCGGGCTCGTGGGTCACGAGCTCTACCCACTTTCCCATGTCGTGCAGCGCATGCGTGGGACCCGTCAAACCTCCGAATTCATCAATCAGATGGGCCCCTTCTTCGTGGGACGGGCCTTGTTCCGAACAGCAGAAACCTAAAGCCCCATGGGCCCCCAGAGAAGCCGCATCGCCGTCGTCGTCAATGGAAACGCCAAGAGCGTAACCGAAGACGTCATTTCCACGCTCGACCAGATCTTGTCCGGAGGCGATCTCTTCGTTTCCCGAAGAATCGAAGAGGCCTCCGAAATCGCACAGATATTGCTCGATCGTAGCTACGGTACGGTGCTCACTGGGGGGGGAGACGGCACTTTTACCGTCATGGTCACCGAAGTGGTTCGCGCCGCTCAAGCCCGCGGCCTTCCCACCCCTCGTTTTGGGCTCCTGAAGCTCGGAACCGGAAATGCCTTGGCCTGGGTGGTGGGGGCGAGCCCTGGAAAAGCCGGACTTCGCGCCGATATCGCCCGATTGCGTGAGGATGAAACCGGCAGCCGAGAAATCCGACTCGTCGACGTGGAAGGGCATCTGACGCCGTTTGCTGGTCTCGGAGCCGATGCCCAAGTGCTCGCCGATTACAACGCAACCAAGCAACTGCTTTCTCGGACTCCTCTCAAGCCCGTCTCCGCCGGCCTTTTTGGAT
Organism: uncultured Polyangiaceae bacterium; assembly: GCA_964440025.1. GTDB lineage: Bacteria > Myxococcota_A > Polyangia > Polyangiales > Polyangiaceae > NIC37A-2. The sequence continues at coordinate 16,079 of CAYTRQ010000054.1, forward strand.
ACGCACTTGCTGGCGCGACCCGATCGCTTCCCGGCTACCTGCTGAGGAAGATGCCCCAGGTCCGGGTCCGCAACGACGGCGATGAAGCATTTTATGTGCGTCCCGATGGGACGCACGACCCCCGACCTCTTGGTCACGGAGAGGTTCTCTACGAGGGACCAGCGCGCATCGCAGCGCTGGCCACCATTCCCTATGTCGGGTTCGGATTGAGGCTTTTCCCCTTTACGGAACTACGTCCGGATCGCATGCAATTGAGGATTTCCACCATCGGTTCCGTGGAGTTCGTCCGCCACGTCAGCGGCATCTGGCACGGCAGCTACGTCAATCAACGGACCATCAAGGACTTTTTGGTCCAACAGATCACCATCGAAGTGGTGCCCAGCACCGATTTCCAGATTGGAGGCGATCCACAAGGCAAGCGAGGCCGCGTGGTCGCTTCGGTTTCCGAGCATCCCATCCGTCTGGTCGATTTCTACGCGAAGCCGAGCTCTCCATAGAAATCGAGATCCCATTTCTTGGCCCAGGAAGGCCCAAACCGATACATCGAAAAAGTCAGTCATGAAGCTGCCTGGACGCCTCCGCGAAACAACCCTCGGCGATCTGCTGGGAACACTCTACCGCAACGAAGCCACTGGCCGGCTTCAGCTCATCGAGACTCAAGGAGCAAGAAATGGTCGCACGCATTTCATTGAGCTCGAAAGCGGCAGAGTCACCAAGATCGAAAGTGACAATCCCGCGCCCAAACTCGGCGAGATCCTGGAATTGGACGTCCAGGCCCGCCGCAGGCACCGACCAAGCGGATATCGTCGGATTGGGGAACACCTCGTCCTGGCCGGCCTCGTCAGCCAACAACAGCTGCAGCAGGCGCTCCGCCAACAACTCCTTCATCGGCTGGAGGGTCTCTACGAAATCAAGGATGCCATCGTCCTCTTTCGCACGCCGCGCCCCCGCAGGGACGACCCCACTCAGCCGCCACCTCTGGAAACCAGTGAATTTCTAGAAGGACGCCCTCGAGCGCGCGTACGGCGAGGTCCCGTCCGCAAAGGAACACTCTGCGGGAAGGAAGCTTGCCGGCTCGACGCTCTTGCCGTCCTGGGCCTTCCGGAAAGCGCGACTCAGGCAGATGTCCAAGCGGCTTTCCGCCGTCTGGCCCAAGAAGCCCACCCCGACCGCTATCCAACGGCCAGCCCAGACCAGAAGCGCGCTCTCCTTTCCCGGTTTGCCTCGCTTTCACGGGCCTACCATGCCCTCACAGCCTGAGTCCAAAAGTCCCTAGGCCCCAAAAGTAGGGCCCAACGTCCCTCAGAGCAGCACGGGGATCAGTCCGTCGGATAGACAAGCCCCGCGGAGATAGCCCGAATCATTGGTGGAGAGTGTCCGATCGATCTGGGTGCACATGGTTCGGGGCGGTTCGTCCATTTCCACGGTCACGAATCCCCCTCGAACCCCCATCGCGTCGAAGTCAGCCCTCCCGTCGACAAGTTGCGTCGATTCGCTCCCCTTCGGGCTTTTGACAGTGAACGAACGTCGTTCATCACTACCCAGACGCGGACTAAAGGCGTACCGCACGTGAAGGTCGGTGAGATATTGGTCTCGAGCAAAGGTGCGAAACGAGGTGACCGAACCATAGACGGACTGTGAAATGGAGATGATCTCCCGCGGATCAATTAGATCATTTCCATCCACGTCCTCATCCTTGAAAAACATGAAGCTAGCGACGCCAATGGGATCCCCATTGTAGAAGCATGGTCCGCCGGAGTCGCCCGGCGCCGCAATCTGGTCAGACGAGTTCGGCTCGATCGAAAACATCCCAGACCAGACGCTCGAAGTAATGTTCATGGTCGCGCTGCGAAGGATCCCTTCCCCTGCAGCTTTGCTCCCGGTATCGGGATCGGCGAGCCAGCCGTAGCCATAGCCCATGCAGAACACGTCCTGCCCGACCAGATTTGATTCAGTGAGATCAGGGATCTCGTAATAAAATTCGTTCTCGACGCCATCGACATGCAGAGGACGATCGAGCTCAAGAATGGCAAAATCGTTGGGCGCTCGAGGATCGGATGCCCCAGGCAAGGGTGTTTCCCTGACTTCTTTTGTTACCGCGTACTGCGTTCCGTCCGGTGTCTCCAGGTACACCTCGATCGGGGACCAGAGCGTAGAATTGTAGAGTTCGGTCGATTCGTTGTAAAAGCGCACACAATGGCGCGCTGTGAGAACAAATCTGTTACTCAGCATGGTTCCTGTGCAACGCCCACTGCCAGGGAAATGGATCGCCACCACACCATAGTCTTCAGCGGTCGACGCAGATTCGGAGCTCCCATTTACGATCCGTTGCCCCTTGTCAGCAAACGAATCGAACTCCCCGTTCTTAGGACCATCGACGGCACATCCCAATGCCAAAAAAGCGCAGCCCGCTCCAAGTAGCGTTGCCTGCCCAAACTGGCCCATCGATCGACTCATTGTCATTCACCTCCCTGTGCAACGCCAATCCCGCTGCCGCATCTCGCATCCCATCCCTCAAAGCAAGAAGTACTCCCGAACCAATGCCGTTGATTGAAGCCCGAAGCAGTTGGTTTTTGCGCTAGGAGGCGCATCTCGGTACCGCCTTTAGCCTAGTTCCCGTCTACAAATGGCGCTTCGTCGCCCGCCCCTTGCGGGGCGAGGGCGGTCGACTTCGCTATTTCGCCTGTATTGTGACGCTGAACCCCTTATTGCTTGTTGGTTCGCATCCTTTTTGGGATGCGAACTAGCCTAGTACCACCTGATCCCATTTTCGAGGGCGGGTGTGGACGCCGAGCGCACGGGACTCATTCCGTCGTCATGCAATCTGAAACGTGGACGATGGAGTGCCCATTTTTCACCTGCCGTCTAGCAAGTTGAGAAATGGCCTGTCCGAGCGAACTGAAAAGGCGAGGCGCGCATTGGGGAAGAAGGTGCTGCGCCACAGTTCGTGAGAAGGTGCCGCCCCACAGTTCGTGCGACAGTCGGTCGATTTTTCTTGACAGAATTTTGGGAGACCGAAGCTTGGGTTCGGGCGGAACAGGTTGGAGTTGGCGTTTGCTGGTCCTGAGAGGCGTGCTGGCGCGCTTTCAGGGTGCAGGACGGCTTTTGAGTCATTGGGGGCAGCGTTTGGCCCGTACTCGCGGCCTCAGAGCCTCGAAAATCCATATGTTAGAGTGAAAGGATGAATGCTCCGGTT
>CAYTRQ010000055.1:0-19059 GCA_964440025.1 uncultured Polyangiaceae bacterium
CCACGAAGAGTATTCTTTGATTCCCTCGCGCACTTCTGGGTGGGCGAGCACGTCGACGGCCGCATAGGTATCGAGTAAAGAATCGAGCACCTCGACCGTGCGAGCGGAAAAGCCGCAAGAGGGGGCTTGGCGAGTGCCTTTCATGAATAGGATCACATCGCTATTGGAAATCGCTTGGTCGATTTTGGCTTTTACGCTCGGGTCCATGGGTCCAGGTTTGCCATCGACGGCCCTTTGAGCCAAGTGTGGCCCCACCAAAGGGGGGGCCAGCTGTTGTCAAAACTAGAGAAAAAGGTCAGGTTCCAGCGCCCCTATGACGTCCGATACCGAAAAGAACTTATCCAGCCCCACGACGCTCGCCCTCCAAAAGCTCGCTCGAGACAGAATCCTCGTGATCGACGGGGCCATGGGGACCTCCATCCAGAGCTATCAGCTGGCTGAAGAGGATTATCGGGGAGATTTTTTCAAGGACGTCGAACAGGACCTCAAAGGGAACAACGAGCTGTTGAGCATGACTCGGAGTTCCCTCATCGAGGAGATCCACGACGACTTCCTCAAGGCGGGCGCGGACATCATCGAGACGAACACGTTCAATGCCAACGCCATTTCGCAGACCGACTACGGTCTGCAGTCGGCGGTTTACGACCTGAACATCGCATCAGCCAAAGCGGCCAAGGTGGCGGCAGAAAGGTGGAGCGAGAAAACTCCCGACAAGCCGCGGTTCGTGGCGGGCGCCTTGGGACCCCTGAATCGGACCCTGAGCATGTCGCCGGACGTCAACGATCCCGGCTACCGAGCCGTGACTTATGATCAGGTCAAGGCCGCCTATGCCGAGCAGATCCACGCTCTGATCGAGGGCGGGGTCGACATTATTTTGGCCGAGACGGTCTTCGACACCTTGAATCTCAAGGCAGCGCTTCAGGCGATCGGGGAAGTTCAGGCAGAGCGGGGCACCAGCCTGCCGGTTATGGTGAGCGTCACGTTTTCGGACAAGAGCGGTCGCACCCTGAGTGGCCAGACTGTCGAGGCCTTCTGGGATTCGGTGGCCCATGCTCGCCCGTTTTCGATCGGAGCCAACTGCGGTCTGGGCGCGTCGGAAATGAGACCCTACGTTCAAGAGTTGGCCCAGTTGGCGCCGACATTGGTGAGCTCCTACCCGAACGCTGGTCTGCCCAACCCCCTCGCCCCCACGGGCTATGATCAGCTGCCCGAGACGACGGGCCAATTGCTTCGTGAGTTTGGGCAAAGCGGGTTGGTCAACTTAGTGGGGGGGTGCTGCGGGACCACGCCCGACCACATTCGAGCCATCGCAGAGGGGGTTCGCGAGCTCGAACCGCGGGCGGTGCCCGAGCCGCCTCAGGTGAGTCGCTTCAGTGGTCTCGAGCCGTTGGTTGTCCGGGACGACTCCAACTTCATCATGGTTGGGGAGCGGACGAATGTCACCGGCAGCAAGCGCTTTGCTCGGTTGATCAAGGAGGAGAAATATACCGAAGCCCTCGACGTGGCAGCCGATCAAGTTCGCGGCGGAGCCAACGTGATCGATGTGAACATGGACGAGGCCATGCTCGATTCGGAGGCTGCCATGGTGCGCTTTCTGAATTTGGTTGCCGCCGAGCCCGAGATTTGCCGGGTGCCCATCATGATCGACAGCTCCAAATGGAGCGTGATCGAGGCGGGCCTCAAGTGCGTTCAAGGCAAGTCCATCGTCAATTCCATCAGTCTCAAAGAGGGCGAAGAGGACTTTTTGGCCAAGGCCAGAAAGATCCATAGCTATGGTGCGGCCACCGTAGTGATGGCTTTTGATGAGGATGGCCAGGCGGATACTATCGAGCGCAAGTTCGAGATCGCCGAGCGCGCTTATCGGCTACTGACTCAGCAGGTGGGTTTCAGTCCAACCGACATCATCTTCGATCTCAACATCTTTGCGGTGGCCACGGGCATCGAGGGGCACAATCGCTACGGAATCAACTTCATTGAGGCCACCAAGCTCGTCAAGAAGCACCTCCCGGGCGCGCTCGTGAGCGGGGGAGTGAGCAATTTGTCGTTCTCTTTCCGGGGGAACAACGTGGTCCGTGAGGCGATGCACTCGGCATTCTTGTATCATGCCACCAAGGCCGGGATGGACATGGGCATCGTCAACGCCGGTCAGCTCGAAGTCTACGAGGATATCGACAAGGAGCTCCTCGAGCACGTCGAGGACGTTTTGTTCGATCGGAGAGAGGACGCCACGGAGCGGCTCGTCACCCTGGCCGAGCGCGTCAAGGGGTCGGGGAAGGAGCGCGTGGTCGACCTGTCTTGGCGCGAGCAGACCGTCGAGAAGCGCATCGAGCACGCGCTCGTACGAGGAATTACCGATTACATCGTGGATGACTGCGAGGAGGCACGCCAGAAGCTCGGTCGCCCCTTGCTCGTGATCGAAGGGCCGATGATGGACGGCATGTCGATCGTGGGGGATCTGTTTGGGGAGGGAAAGATGTTCTTACCCCAAGTGGTCAAGTCCGCGCGAGTCATGAAGAAAGGAGTCGCCTATCTCGAGCCCTACATGGAGGAGGAAAAGGCCGCCGATAGCAGCAAAGGAAAAGTCCTTTTGGCTACGGTCAAAGGCGACGTTCACGACATTGGTAAAAATATCGTCGGTGTGGTTCTGGCGTGCAATAGCTATGACATCATCGATCTGGGGGTCATGGTTCCAACCGACAAGATCCTCGACGAGGCCGTTGCTCAAAATGTCGATATCATTGGACTCAGTGGTCTGATTACGCCGAGTCTCGACGAGATGGTCGGTGTTGCTCGCGAGATGAAGCGCCGCGGCATTGAAAAGCCTTTGCTCATCGGAGGGGCGACGACCAGCCGTCGTCACACGGCCGTGAAGATCGCGCCGGAGACGGAAAGTCCCATCGTCCACGTGCTGGATGCATCCCGAGCCGTCGGCGTGGTCTCGTCGCTTCTCGACGATCGGCTTCGACCCGAATTTCTGGAAAAGAACACCACCGAGCAAAAGCGCATGGCCGACGTCTTTCACGGTAAGCAGAGTCGCCCGCTTTTGCCCCTCGCCGAGGCGCGGGGCCGAAAGGTGGCCGTCGAATGGAAACAGGAGGATCTGAGCATTCCGTCCCAGACCGGAAAGATTGTCGAATTGGACATCCCTCTTGAAGAGATCGTTCCCTACATCGACTGGTCCTTCTTCTTCACGGCGTGGGAGCTCAAGGGAAGGTATCCGAAGATCCTGGAGGACGAGAAGTATGGCGCCGCGGCCCGTGAGCTCTTCGAGCATGGCCAGGCGATGCTCAAACGCATCACGACGGAGAAGCTGCTGACCGCTCGTGCCAGCTATGGACTATGGCCCGCTTGGTCGGAGGGCGATGATATCGTGTTGTTTGCCGACGAGGACCGCAAACAGGAGCTGGCCCGGTTTCCGATGTTGCGTGAGCAAACGAGTCGTGGACAAAAGGATGCCTGCCTGTGTCTGGCCGATTTCGTGGCCCCCAAGGAGTCAGGGCTTCGGGACTACGTGGGAGCGTTTGCCGTCACTGGCGGGCTGGGCGCCGAGGAGCTCGCCAAGAAGTTCGAAGAGGACCACGATGATTATTCGTCGATCATGGTCAAGGCGTTGGCCGATCGCATGGCGGAAGCTCTCGCCGAAAAGATCCACGCCAAGGTGCGCAACATCTGGGGCTATGAGCCACAGGAGCCGAGCGTGGAAGACCTCATTGCGGAGAAATTTCAAGGGATACGCCCAGCTAATGCCTAACCAGCCTGCCCGGACCACCGGCCCAAGAAGCAGCTTTTTTCTCTGCTCGGTGCCGAGGACTTGGGAATGGCCCTCACCGAGAGCTTTGCGATGACGCCTGCTGCTGCGGTGAGTGGGCTCTATTTGGGGCATCCTCGGTCGCACTATTTCAACGTCGGACGCCTTGCCAAGGATCAGGTCGAGGATTACTCCGAACGCATGGGGTGCAGCGTCCGAGAGAGCGAAATTTGGCTGCAATCGAACTTGGGGTACACGCCCGAGGATTGAGGGGCAGCCGCGAGCAGGGGCGCGCACCGGCGCGCCCACCCGCAGCGTGGGCGCCGCGAGCCCGGCGGCGCAACGCGCCCGGCGCGGGCTCAACTGAAGCGATGGGCCAGACGGTCCATGAGCGCGTCGAGGATGGGATCGGGGCGCACGAGTTCCGGATGGCGCCGGTGGTACGCTACGATTTCTCGGGCTCCCTGCCAGAAAGGAATGACCGGTTGATAGTCCGGGACCAGGCGTTTGACCTTGCTGTTGTCGAAGATCACGCTGTGTGCCTTGTCCCCGAGCAGTCCTGCTCCCCACTCCTCGTGTTCGCGCGCGATGACATCGCTCGGCACGTGGACCAAGTTGGCGTTTTTGCCCGCTGCTCGGGCGATGCAGAGGAATACCTCATTCCACGGGAGTGATTCTCCACTGGTGATGTGAAAGGCTTCCCCGATGGTTGCAGGGTGTCCGAGGAGGCCGACGAGGCCTACGGCGAAGTCTTCATTGTGGGTGAGCGTCCAAAGGGACGTTCCATCGCCGTGGACGATGATGGGCTTTCCTTCGTCGATCCTGTGAAGGACGGTGCCTCCGGCGCCTGGGGGATCGAAAGGCAGCAGCGTTTGATCGTAGGTGTGTGAGGGACGGACCACCGTAAAAGGGAAGCCGTCGACCCTGTAGGCGTGCATGAGCCTTTGCTCGCAGGCGATCTTGTTGCGTGAATATTCCCAAAACGGATTGGACAGGGGCGTGGACTCCGTAATGGGAAGGGAGACAACTGGCTTCTTGTAGGCCGAAGCGCTGCTGATGAAAACGAATTGATCGGTGCGGCCCCGAAAGAGCGCCAGATCGATCTCGATGTGTTCGGGAGTGAAAGCGACGAAATCCACGACCGCGTCGAAGGTATGGTCGCCGAGTGCCTGTTCGGCCGATGCGATGTCACGGATGTCTCCTCGTAGGACTTGAGCGCCCACAGGCAGAGGCCTGGTCCGTTCCGACTCGCCTCGCAGGAGGAGATGGACGTCGAAACCGCGCTCGATGGCCAGGCGTGCACAAGCGGAGCTGATGATTCCCGTGCCGCCAATGAAAAGAACCTTCATGACTCCCTTCATACTGCGAGGGGGGCCGGGCTGGCCAGCCCGCGGAACGGCTGCTTTGCTTGAGCCGGACTTGTCATGCGAAAACTTCGCCTCGCCGTCGCCTCAGTGAATCAAACCCCGCTTGCCTGGCAGGAAAACGCCGATTCCATTCGCTCGGCGTTGAGGGCAGCTCGTCAGCAGCAGGCCCGCATCGTCTGTCTTCCTGAGCTTTGCATCAGTGGTTACGGATGTGAAGATGCGCTGCTGTGGCCGTCGACGAGCCGGACAGCCATGGAGGTGCTCGAGGGGCTGTTGCCGGAGACCCAGGGACTCGTGGTCTCCCTAGGGCTTCCGCTTCGAGTGGAGGGAGAGCTCTTCAACGCTGCAGCGCTTGTCGTAGATGGTCAGGTCGTTGGAATGGCCTGCAAGAGGCACCTGGCCGGGGAGGGATTGCACTATGAGCCACGCTGGTTTTCTCCTTGGCCGGCGGGACGGGTCGCCGAGGTGCGGGCGGGGGGCCAATCGGTTCCCACGGGCGATCTGGTGTTTCAGGTTGGTGGCGTCCGCATTGGCTACGAAATTTGCGAGGACGCTTGGGTCAAGCAGCGGCCGGGGCAAGAGCTGGCCGAAGAGCAAGTGGCGTTGGTGCTCAATCCGAGTGCGAGCCATTTTGCTTTCGGGAAGCATGCCGTCAGGCGCCAGCTGGTTCTCGAAGGGGCTTTTCGCTTCGGTTGTGCCTATGCCTATGCGAACTTGCTCGGCAATGAAGCGGGAAGAGCCATTTATGATGGCGACGCCCTGATTGCCCAGCCGGGTGCTGGGGGCGCGAGCATCGTGGCGGAGACTCGGCGCCTCTCTTTCCAGGATTTTCAGCTCGCCTGTGCAACGATTGCGGTCCCCCTCGCCAGCGACGGATCCCCCCAGGGCAAGGGAGCAAGAAAAGTCGTGATGCGTGCCTATGATTGGCCCCAGGAGCCCCCCGAAGAGGTCGTTTCGGCTCAGACTCCATCGGCTCAACGGGACGGAGAGCTGTCCAAGGAAGAGGCATTTTCTCGGGTCATTGCTCTGGGGCTTTTCGATTACCTGCGAAAGTCTCGCTCGCGCGGCTTCGTTGTTTCCCTGAGTGGCGGAGCGGACTCGGCCGCCGTGGCCGTGTTGGTCCGTCTGATGGTGCGTTTGGGTGTGGCGGAGTTGGGAGGGAGCGGGCTGCGCGACAGGCTGCGGTACCTCACCGATCTTCCGCGGGACGAAGAGCAGCTTGCTCGAAAGCTCCTTTTGACGATCTACCAGGCAACCGAAAACAGTTCTGGGGTGACAAGGCAGGCGGCCCAAGCCGTGGCTTCTGCGGTGCAGAGTGAGCACCATGAGGTGAATGTTCAGCAGTTCGTGGATGGATACCGGAAGCTCATCGAGGGAGCTCTCGGGCGGGAATTGACTTGGGACGCGGACGATGTGGCTTTGCAGAATATCCAGGCTCGGGTTCGAGCTCCCAGCGCGTGGATGCTCGCCAACGTGCGCAATGCACTGCTTCTGTCCACGAGCAATCGCTCCGAGGCGGCCGTGGGCTATGCGACGATGGACGGCGATACGTCCGGTGGGCTGTCCCCCATCGCCGGGATCGACAAGGCGTTCGTCCGTCGTTGGCTTTCGTGGATGCAACGCCAGGGACCAGAGGAGCTCGGGCCCGTCGCGGATCTTGCGGCGGTGAACGCGCAGACTCCCACTGCCGAGCTGCGACCACTGGAGCGTACGCAGACCGACGAGAGCGATCTGATGCCCTACGACGTTCTCGACGTGATCGAACGCCTCGCCATTGTCGAGCGCCAGAGCGTGCGGGAAGTGTTCGATCGAACTTGTCAGGTATTTCCCGAGCATGATGCGTCGATTATCAAAATATGGGTGAGGCGCTTCTATACGTTGTTTGCCCGAAATCAATGGAAGCGCGAGCGCTATGCTCCCAGTTTTCATGTTGATGATGCCAACCTCGACCCCAAGACCTGGTGTCGATTTCCGATTCTGTCCGGGGGATTCGAGTGGGAGCTCGAGAGCCTCCCGTGAGGAGGGAAGCCAGCAAGGGTCGATGAGCGCTGGCGACCCACGGCTCCGATCGGCCTCGTCTATGTTTGGTCGCATCGCTAAATGACCGAGCACGATTGTCGAGCAGTCCTTGCGACCCCACTTTGGGGTGGGGGCCCGCAAGGACTCTCGAAAGCCTGAAATCTGCTCGAGTTCATTATTTGTGGCTTGTTTTTGAGCGATCGACTTTCGCGCTCGCTCATTGAGGCGTCATGCAAGCTATTTGGCGTTCTGTAGCATTTAATGGCGCTTTGCAGCACTGCTTGGTGTATTATGGCACCTGGCGGCAATCGTCGCGCAGCTCGATGTTTTAGGGAGCCTTGTGTCGTTGTGCGGCACTACTTGGCGTTTTGTGGCTCCTAATGGCACTTTGCAGCGCTACTTGGCGAGAACCCTCGTGGCGTTTGGCTACCGTCCCTCGAAGTGTGGCGTCCTTTTTTCGAGGAAGGCGCGGACTCCCTCCTTGAAGTCGCGGGAGCCAAGAAGTTCGGTTTGCCCCTTCTTTTCACGGTTCAGGGCCCGATCGAGCTCGGGGAGGATCTCCGCGCGCAAGGCTGCTTTGATCTGGGTGAGCGCAAGAGGCGCCGTTTGGGCCAGCCGTCGAGCCAGCTGCGTAGCGGCGTCGGTCGCATCGCCGTCTGCGGTCACGAGGCTGGTGAGCCCGAGCGTTTCGCAGGTTGAGGCCTTGATCTTTTCTCCCAGCGCGAGGGCTTCGAAGGCGCGGGCGCCAAGGAATTTTCGTGCCCAGTAGGTCCCGCCCCCATCGGGCATGAGTCCGACTTGGACGAAGCTCTCTTGGAGGAAGGCTGACTGACTCATGACCCTCAAATCACAGCTGAGAGCGAGGTCGGCGCCGAAGCCGACGGCCGGGCCTTCGATGGCGGCGATGACCGGCTGCCGGGCTCCGACGATCCCCCGAATGAGCGCGTGGAACTCGTCAATCCGCGCGAAAATGACGTCGGGGGCATCGTCCCCGATGGTTGCCAGATCCGCACCGGAGCAGAAGGCGCCGCCCTGTCCGGTGAGGACGAGGGCTCTGACATCTTCCTGGTGGCCCGCGGCGTCGAGAGCTTTTGCAAGGTCCTGCACCAGTTGTTGATTCAGGGCATTGCGTCGCTGGGGCCGCTTGAGTTCCAGTGTGACGATAGAATCGACGCATTCGACGCCAAGCAGGGGGGAGGAGGGGGGCAGCGAGGTCATCGAAGCCATGCTAACCTAGCTGGGGATTGATGGGGAATATCTTGATTCCCCAGGGCGTATCCAGAGGCAGTGACTTCCACCGTCGAGAGACCCGCATCGGGAGAATTGCTTCGGTGGGTGGTGTGACCTCCAGATTTTGCGGGGCGGTTTGCCTCGCTTGAGGACCGAAGGAGCTATCGCTAGTTATTATGAGTGTGTGCAGAGAACGACCGAAGATCAGCAGGGCATCCTTCAGAGGTTTTTTGGCCTTTCTGTTGTTGACCGCAGTTTCTGCCGTCGCCTTGGCGGCCACCTACTCCTACAGTGCCACCCACGTCACGGAGAAGTCTCCGGAACACGTGTTTCGCGTGTTGACCGCCTACGACCAGATCTGTGACGAGGGGTGCAAGTATGAAGGCCCGGGAGTCGTGAAGTTCCTCAAGGTCCTTGAGTACCAGTCAGATAAGAGTTGGTACACGTGGACCCACGTAAAGAGTGGCCTCAAGCACACCAAATACTTCAATCACGTGAGGGTTCTGTCGCGCTCCGATAGTGGCTTCAAGATGGTGACACGCCAGTTGGAAGAGCGCGACAAAGCCATGATCACGAAATTGGAAAAAAGAACTGGGCTCGCTCACAATCCCGTTTTCGATACTGGAAAGACGACATTTACGGTCAAGAAACTGAAGAATGGAAAGACCTCGGTGACCCAGTCGATGCGTCTGACGGGGACCGGCATGGTCACGATGTTTCGTAAGAAGATCGAGGCGGGGCTGCGAGAAGGAGCCCAGGCGACGTTTGCGAACATCGAAAAATGAGTCGGCGCAGAAGAGCTTCGCGTCTTCGCCAACGCATCGGCTCGAGCTCCTCTCACTGCCTTGAAAGGCGCCGCCGGTTTCAAGAGGCACTCGCCAGGGCGGTCTGGACGATATCGCGCGCTTCGTCTTGGATGCGGCGAAGATGACCCTCGCCGAGGAATGATTCAGCGTAGATCTTGTAGACGTCCTCGGTTCCGCTGGGGCGGGCGGCAAACCAACCCTGCTCGGTGACGATCTTGAGTCCTCCGAGCTCTTCGCGATTGCCGCTTGCTCGGGTGAGCTTTTCCAGGATGGGCTCCCCAGCGAGCTCATCCGCGGTCACTTGTTCAGGTGACAGCTTCTTCAGTGCTGCCTTCTGTTGCGGTGTGGCGGGAGCATCGATTCGTTCATAGGTGGCGCAGCCATAGTGTCGCTCCAGATCCTCGTACTTCTCTCCTGGGTTTTTGCCCTCTTTGGCGGTGATCTCCGCCGCGAGCAGATCCAAGATGATGCCGTCCTTGTCTGTCGACCAGGGCGTTCGGTTCATCCTCAAAAACGAGGCCCCGGCACTTTCCTCTCCTCCAAAACCGAGATCGCCGGAAAGAAGTCCTGGGACGAAATGCTTGAAGCCGACCGGAACTTCGATCAGTGCTCTGCCCAGACCTCGTGCAACGCGATCGATCATGGAACTGGAGACGGCGGTTTTGCCGATCGCCGCGTCCTTCCAATGGGGGCGGTTCGAGAAGAGGTATTCCACGGCGACGGCCAAAAATTGGTTGGGATTGAGCAGACCTTGGTCGGGAGTCACGATCCCGTGTCGATCGAAGTCGGTATCATTGCCAAACGCGATGTCGAAACGGTCCTTGAGCGCGATGAGGCCGGCCATGGCGTAGCTGGAGGAGCAATCCATGCGGATTTTTCCGTCCCGATCGACATGCATGAACGAAAAGGTCGGATCGACCACGTCGCTGATCAGCTCGAGTTGGAGCTTGTAGCGTTCGGCGATAGGGCCCCAATAGTAGACGCCGGCGCCGCCGAGGGCATCTGCTCCCAATCGGAGTCCAGCGGCGCGGATGGCTTCGAGATCGACGACCTCTGAAAGGGAATCGACGTAAGGCGTGACAAAGTCGAAGGGCTTTGTCGTGTCGGCGCTTCTGGCCCGGGTGAATGGAATGCGCCGCACGTCCTTGAGGCCCCCGCGGAGGATTTCGTTGGCGCGCGTTTGAATGGCGCCCGTGATCTCGCTGTCTGCCGGCCCCGCGCTCGGGGGATTGTATTTGAACCCACCGTCGCGGGGAGGATTGTGACTGGGAGTGATGACGATGCCATCGCTCAGATGAGTTGAACGTTTGCCGTTGTGACAGAGAATGGCATGAGACAGCGCCGGAGTTGGCGTGTAGAGGCCGTCATGAGCGATGTTGGTTGTCACGCCGTTGCCGGCCAGCACTTCCAGCGCCGTGATGAAGGCGGGTTCGCTGAGCGCGTGGGTGTCCTTGCCGAGAAAGACGGGGCCCGTGATCCCCTTCTTGCGTCTCAATTCACAGATGGCCTGGGTCGTGGCGAGAATGTGCGCCTCGTTGAAGCGGCCATCCAGGGAGCTCCCTCGGTGTCCCGAGGTGCCAAAATTCACCAGTTGGGAAGCATCCGTCGGCTCGGGACTTTGGCTGTAGTAGGCGGCAACGAGCTGGGGGATATTCTCCAGGAGGCTTCGGGGAGCGGGGCTTCCTGCCAAAGGGCTGAGACTCATGTAGGTGCAGCTAGCACCCTGGCTTCTCAGCCGAAAGCGCGGAGCGGGCCGTGCACAATGGTCGGAGAAACGAGGGCGTTACTCGTGGATGACAAAGAGGGTCGCCGGACCATAGCGGGACAGATAGCGAACCCCGTGCCAGCCCTGCGGAACGGTGGGCTCTGTGAACTCGAAGAGCCACTTCCCGTCGCGAGGGGAAACATTGACGCAACCTGCGCTTTTGAGATCCCCCCAGTCGTCGTGCCAGTAGGCCCCATGAAGCGCATGGGGTCCGCTGAAGTTCTGCGTCCAGGGAACGTCGGCGTGGACGATCGGCGTTGACGACGACTCCATCGTTGCTGTCTTGAACTTACCGGTGATGGGGAAGCGGCCCGTCGGGGTGCTTGCCGTTTCCAGGGGAGGCCGCCCTTTGTGGGGGGTGCCGCCGCGGCCGGCAGAAATCAACGTGGCGTAGACCGGTGTGGTGCCTTCGTAGGCGAGGAGCCAGCCGCCGAGGACGCTGGCCTCCATCCACGTCGCGCGTCCCTTGGGGTGAAGCCCCTGGCGATCCGGTTCGCCGACCTTGGTGCCCCAAGGGGTTTTCTCCCGTGGGGTGGGGATGACTGCTTCGTGCTCGCTCACCCAGAGCTCACTGCCCTCGACTGCGTAGTAGACCGTGTCATCCGACGTTTTGGTTTTGCCGGTCAGTTTCACGGCGGAGTGGCGCTTGAAATGACGGGGGACTTCCTCGAAGCGACCTGCTTGCGTGAGGCGATGGGCGGGACGATCGTGGCCCTTGAACAAAGCGATGGGCAGGGAAAAGTCTTTTCCTAGTTCGACTCCCTGAAACTCGATGGGCTCGAGCAGCTCGACGCGATCCCGAGGGACCCAACTCATGTCGGCGGCGAGGAGGAAGGCCCGGTCTTGAAAGTCGGCCTCTGCCGTGTAGGCAAAGGCCGAGCGTCCAACCATTTTGGTGCGGTGTTCCGAGAGACCAGGCGGAAGGTCGGGGAGGCCGTTGCCCAGGAGAGGAAACGGCGGGGGCTGCTTGCCGGTCAACGCCACGGTCACCTCTCCAAGGTGGTCGGCGAACCCGCTGGTGTCTCCGGTTTTTCGGGCAGCGCGCACTTGCTCCATGTGGCGTTCGTATCCCCGTTCGCGGACCTTCTGGGTTTTCTCGTCTGGCAAGGCGAGATAGCGCCGCAAGGGGGCATGCACTGCCGCGTATCTGTGGGGCCAAGGCGTATCGACGCGTGGCCGGAGCGGGTAGAGCAGCTTGAGCATGGGATCCTCGGGATCGGTCGTCACCTTCTCACCATCGACACAGACCCAACCCCGGGGCTCGATTGGAGTCCATTCACCCTGGCAGCCAGCTCCAGGCATACGCTGATCGCCGCGGATCTTGACGCTGCCCCCGAGCCAAAGAAACCCGATCCATTGCACGTCCGATGTAGGTGCTCCGCGGACCCAAACGTTCCGGGACAGAGCGTAGATCCGTGGCCCGTCGCGAGGCGGCCCGCCGGGTGCCGCCGAGGGAGCTTTCGCATCCGCTCCTTGCTCGCGGTGGCCCTGCGCGTCGCGCTTGTGTGCGCCTTCCCTTAGTGGGGCGTTTTTGGTGGTGGCGCGATCCTGGCCCTTGGGAGACCCCGCCTGAGAAGGAGGATTCTCAGCTCCTTTCTGTGCCTGGTCCGAGCGGGGCTTGCTGGAGGAATTTGCCGAGCGCACCGAGGAGTTCTCGGCCGCTTTCGATTGCGTCTCGCACCCTGAGAGCACAAGCAGAGAGAGTGCCCACGCAGCTCCCATGAGAGTTGAAACGCGACCGAGGATCGAAAGCGGTGCGCTCCGCGCTCGCTCGAGAGAGGCGATGCGGGCTCGGGCCGAGCTCGGTGCGCGGATCGATGCGGGGGTTGCCATAGCTTCCTGAAGACTCTGCTATCCTGGTGAACCTGCTTGCCTGAGGGCCCGTGTCAGAAAAGCACTGACGCCCGCGCACGGGACCCCATGGGAAGCAGGACAAGGACGCAGCGGTCCCCAAGAAGATACATACGCAGGCCTGCGGGTCGAATTTTCTGTTTCAAGAGCCTGCTCTCGCCTGTCGTGCTCGCGGGGGAGCCGCTCTCTCCGCCGGGGCCCTGCGCATTCGTCGGGGGCTTTCGCGCTGGGCTGTCTTCTTTCGCGCGGGTGCGGGATTTTGGGGAGTTGCCGGGGCGAGGACCTTCTTCAAAAAACGTCCCGTTTCCGATTGTTGCTGCTGGGCGACGCTTTCTGGGGTGCCGACCGCAACGATCCGCCCTCCGGCGGGACCGCCCTCGGGCCCGAGATCGATCACGTGGTCGCAGGTTTTGATGACGTCGAGGTTGTGTTCGACGATGACGACGGTGTTGCCAGAATCGACGAGCCTGCGCAGGACTTCGAGGAGCTTTTCGACGTCGGCAAAATGGAGGCCCGTCGTGGGTTCATCGAGGATGTAGAGGGTGTCGCCCGTCGCACGCTTGCTGAGCTCTCGAGCCAACTTGATGCGTTGTGCCTCTCCGCCGGAAAGGGTGGGAGAAGGTTGGCCGACGTGGAGATAGCCGACCCCGACCTCTTCCAGAAGACCGAGAGGTCCGGCGATGTTTCGATGGGCCGCGAAGATCTCTCGGGCCTCGGTGACCGTGAGCTCGAGCACCTCGGCGATGTTCTTTCCTCGATACCTGATGTCTAATGTTGCTTCATTGAAACGACGACCTTGGCACTCTTCACAGGTGACGTAGACGTCGGCAAGAAAGTGCATCTCGACCTTGCGGACGCCGTCGCCCTCACAGGCTTCACAGCGGCCACCGCGGACGTTGAAGGAGAACCGCCCGGGAGAATAGCCGCGGGCTCGGGCCTCGGGAAGCTCCGCGAAGAGCTTTCGGATTTCATCGAAGACCTTGATATAGGTCGCCGGGTTGCTGCGTGGAGTGCGGCCGATGGGTTTCTGATCGATGTCGATGGCCTTGTTGATATTGTCCAATCCCAGGACTTGATCATGATGCCCGACGCGCAGCGGAGACTGATGAAGGTGGCGAGAGAGGGCGGGGAAGAGAATGTCGTTGATCAGCGTGCTTTTGCCTGCTCCGGAGACGCCGGTGACGGCCGTCATCACCCCGACAGGGACGTCGACGGTGAGATCTTTCAAGTTGTTTTCTCGAGCCCCGGTGATGGTGATGGTGCCCCGTGAGTCGCGGCGATTTTTCGGCACTTCGATTCGATGTCGACCGGAGAGATAGCCTCCCGTGGTGCTCTTTCGGCTTTTGGCGAGGGAGTCCGGTGTGCCGGAAAAGATGATCTCTCCGCCGGTGGCTCCTGCACCTGGTCCGAAGTCGATGATATGATCGGCCGCTCGAATGGTCTCTTCGTCGTGTTCGACCACGACGACCGTGTTACCGATATCGCGCATTTGCTTGAGCGTAGAAATCAATCGATCGTTGTCTCGTTGGTGAAGACCGATGCTCGGTTCATCGAGAACGTAGATGACCCCAGTGAGCTCGGAGCCCACTTGGCTTGCCAAGCGAATGCGTTGCGCTTCTCCACCAGAAAGTGAAGGTCCTGGTCGGTCGAGAGACAAATAGCTCAGGCCGACTCGTGTCAAAAAACCTAGCCGACTCCGCACTTCTTTGAGCACTTCGGCGGCAATGGACGCATCGGCTCCGCTCAGGGACAATTGTGAGAAGAATTCGTAGGCGCCTTGGACCGTCAATCCACTCACATCGACGAGACTTTTGCCTCCGATGAGTACCGCGGCGCTTTCTCTGCGAAGACGACTCCCGCCGCAGCTGGGGCATTGGGCCGTCCCCAGGAATTGGCTGTAGTATTTGCGTTGTTTCTCCGACTTGCTCTCCCCCAAACGTCGCCAAATACGCGGGATAATGCCCTCGAATCGCACGTTCAGGGTGCCGCCACCTGCTCGAGCCTTCCAGGTGACCGTGTAGCGCTTCTCGCCGGTGCCGTAGAGGAGTGCCTGGCGGTGGGCGGCCTTCAGTTTGGAGAAGGGCCGATCGAGGGGGACTTTCATGTGTCGAAGGATCTGCAGGCGGACCCCATTTCCCCAGCCGGTGTCCTTTTTGGAGACATCGGGTCCCCAGGGAACGACGGCTCCGGCGTCGATGCTCAACGTGGGATCGGGCACGACGCGGGACGGGTCCACTCCCATTTGGGTCCCGAGCCCCGAACATTCCGGACACATGCCCTGGGGGCTATTGAAGGAAAAGCTCTGAGGAGTGAGCTCGGGGTAGGAGATGCCGCAACACGCGGACCGCTGCGAATAGATGCGGTCCTTGTCGGCGATACACGCAATGAGTTCTCCTTTGCCTTCCTCGAGGGCCTTTTCGACGGATTCATTCACGCGACGCGTCGTGGCTTTGCCGATGACGATGCGATCGATGACCGCTTCGACGTGATGCTTCTTGCGCTTGTCGAGCGCCTCGAGTCCTTCGGTCTCTACGATCGCGCCGTCCACCCGAAGTCGCACGATTCCCCGGCGTCGAGCCTCTTCGAGGAGCTCACGGTGCTCTCCTTTTCGGTTCGTGAGCAGAGGTGAGAGGAGAATGATGCGCGTGCCTTTCTCGTGGGTCATGAGATCGGCGGCGATCTTCTGCGCGCTTTGGCCCGAAACGGGTTTGCCGCAGGAGAGGCAGTGCTGGATCCCCACGCGCGCGAAAAGGACGCGGAGGTAGTCGGCGATCTCGGTGATCGTACCGACGGTCGATCGCGGATTGGAGCCCGCCGTTTTTTGCTCGATGGCGATCGTGGGAGCCAGTCCGCGCATGGCGTCGTAGCGGGGCTTGTCGAGCCGTCCCAAGAACTGCCGCGCATAGGCGGAGAGGGACTCGACGTAGCGCCGTTGTCCCTCGGCGTAGAGTGTGTCGAACGCCAGGGATGACTTGCCGGATCCCGAAACGCCCGTGAGCACGACGAGCCGCTTCTTGGGGATCTTGACGTCGACCGCCTTGAGATTGTGCTCGCTGGCGCCCGTGATCAGGATGTGATCCAGTTCCATCGCCCCGCTTTTGCACGATCTGGGGGGAAGATCGACTGCTGCGCGGAATTGGCAGCAGGAGTGTGGAGCTCGATGGAGGAAGCTCTTGTCTCACAGAGGCCTGAGCCTCTGCGAGGGGGGCGACCGATCAAGCCCCTGACAGTCTCTCGACGCCCGGCGGCGGCCCCGGCTTCATTCTCCGACAGGCACATCCGGTCGCGCTGCCCGGATGCTGGTGCCCCTCGGCGGCGCTGCGCCAGATGATCTTGGCCGGGTCGAAAGAGCGGCGCCGGGTCCCCCTCAGCGCGGCGCCGCAGCTGGAAGGCGTTTACATGGCTTCTTCGCTGTCCATGGATCCTTCGTCCATGGATTCTTCGCCATGACAGCCCTCCTCGCCCTTGCAGTCGTCTTTCCCTTCGCAGCCTTCCTCGCCCTTGCAGTCGCTCTTTCCTTCGCAGCCTTCCTCGCCGCTGCAGTCGTTCTTTCCTTCGCAGCCTTCCTCGCCGCTGCAGCTATTCTTTTCTCCGGCGGCGTCTCCGGCTGAGTTCCCGTCGGGGGCTTCGGCACTACTTTGGCTTCCACCGCAGGCAGCGGAAATGAGTCCTGCTGCTGCTGCCGCAGCCACCTTGCTCGAGAATGAAAAGTTCATATTGATGTTCTCCCTGATTGATGAACGGTTTTGCTCCGTGAGATGGCCCTCTCCGTGTGATGGCTCGCAGGGCCTTTCTCTTTCACTACGGGGTGTATTCCCGCCAAGTTTCGGTATCAATGCATAAAATTTCCTCTGCTGTGCGCCCTCCGCAAGACCAGGAAGAACTGCTGGATCGGGCGCATCAACTTGCCGGTTTGACCCTGGGGGAAGTCGCCAACCTGGCCGGGGTCGCGGTGCCAAGCAGCTTGCGCAGGGCAAAGGGGTGGATTGGCGGAACCATCGAAAGGCTTCTCGGGGCGACTGCCGGTTCCCGGACCGGGCCCGATTTCCCTGAGCTCGGGGTTGAGCTGAAAACCCTACCGGTCGATTCGGGGGGCAAGCCCCTCGAATCGACCTTCGTGTGCACGATCGATCTCTTGCAGATCGCCCACCACGAATTCGACAAGAGCCGCCTTTGGAGCAAGCTCCATCGTGTTCTCTGGGTGCCGGTGGAGGGCGTCCGGCACCTTTCGGTTGCCAGTCGGCGAGTCGGCACCGCGATTCTTTGGTCGCCGAGCGACGAGGAACGGAAGCAGTTGCGAGCGGACTGGGAACAGCTTTCCCTCCTGATTGCTCAAGGGCGAACGGGAGAAATTACCGGCCATCTGGGAGAGGCGTTGCAGGTCCGTCCGAAAGCGGCTCGCGGGAGCTCGAGACTTCGCGCTTTCGATGAAGATGGAGCTTTTTATGATGAACAGCCCAAGGGGTTTTATCTTCGAGCTTCATTCACCGGAGAGATCCTCCGCCGCCACTTCGGTGGGCAGCAGGCATCTCATCGTTGAGCGTGTCGTTGTGAGCATCTGCTCAGGTGTCATGACCCGCCCCGGCGAGGGATCGAGATGTGCAAGTGATCGTGGTGGGCGCGATTGTAGTCGGGAGTGAGGAACTCATCGAAGACGCGGCTCTGTTTCAGCGCGCAGGAAATCCGATTGAGCTGGGGAATGTTGGGCTGACAATCAACTCCTCGCGAAAAATCCGAGTCGACCGAGAGGGATGAGCCGCGGACGAGGAATTCGTGGATGTCGATGGCCAGGCCATAGGCATGATGACTGAGTCGACCGCTGCGGGTCGTCCGGTAGACGTAGGCCCCGGAAAAGCGTGCCTTGGTGACGCCGTGCCCGCGTAGGAGAGGCCCCACACGACACAGCGCCAGCGCCAAGCGGCAATCCAGGCGCAAGGGGCCACCGCCGCTGGACCAATAGGTGACCCCGCCCAAGGAACCGGAGATTTCGACCGGAGTCTGCACGCCTCGAAGTTCATCGAGGGGCTGGAAGGCGACGTCGAGGCTCTCGAGCTCGTTGAGGCAGTCCTGTCCAGTCAGAGAAGGGAGCTCTCGAGGCCGCACCCGGTGGCTCTGCTTGCGCGCTAGCTCCGAGCGTTTCGAGAGAAGAGAAGCGCCCCGGGATTTCGCGCTGGAGGAGTTGGGGAGGGTCACTGGGCTTTGGGAAGGCGTTGCGCCAGGGGAGTCCGGGGAGGCGCGAAGGGTCCGGGGAGGCCACGTGTAGCCGGGAGCCGTTGCCCGATGAACCGGGGCTTTCGGCGGTTGTGGTGCGCTGCAGCCGGTGCAGAGTCCCCACGCGACGAGGAGTCCGAAGAGGAACTCGGGGCGCGTGAGTCGTGTCATCTCCTGACGTTTGCTGGCTGGAAGGTAGGTCACTGTGGGGATCCTGCCACTTTGCCGAAGAACCGGAAAAGAAACGCACACCGCTCGTCGAGTGCCGGTGGGCGAGCCGGTGCGCCAGGGGCGATTTGCTGGGCGGCGCGGCCCAGCAGGGAGCTCAGGCCCTTCGAGAAGCGGGGATTTCTCGGGGGGCGTCCCACGGCCCGTGGGTGAACTCGCGAATGACCTGGGTCGCAAAGGCGCCGGCGGGCAGAGTGAAGGAGATCAACAGTGACGTCGAACTGATTGGTTCCGCATGGAGGTCTTGGGGCACCACCACGAGATCGCGTCGGGAGCCAGGGGCATACTTGGCTAATGAACGTCGCAGGGAAGGCTCGAGCCCCATCTCCACAGCGATCTGCTCCTCCAATTCTTTGGCGGCTTTTTCCGCCTGGAGGCCCTTGGGTCCGATCAAGGGACCCGTGAGATGAATGTCGCCGCGGGCGAGGCGCGAGTGTTCCTGCTCGGGATCGGCGACGACGAAATGGGCACCTGCGCCGTCGAGGCGCACGACCTCTCCGCTGATGAGGGTGTGCGGCTCTTGGAGTCGCCGGGCCGCGTAACGATTGAAGTGTTCGGACTGCAAGACACTCGAGAGGAATTTGGGATCGGGGCCTTGCTGTCGGCGCCGACCTTTTTTGGCGGGAGCCGGCAGTCCACGTTCGGTCATTTCCCGGAGCCAGGAGAAGGCCCGCTCCAAGTTCTGTCCTCCGCGTCCAAACCGTTGCGGACCAAAGTAGTTGGGGACGCCTCGAGTGCGCAGCTCGCGGGCGAGAGGACGATAGCGCTCGAGATGGTGCGGCATCACGTCTTCGAGCGTGATGCTGAACCGATTCGCGATGAGGTGACCCGTGC
>CAYTRQ010000056.1:0-19023 GCA_964440025.1 uncultured Polyangiaceae bacterium
TGGTGAGCCCGCCGCCGCTTGAATGGCGAAATAGCCATAGTCAGGCGTTGAAAGGACGACTTTTTCTCCAGGATATTGGCGCAGAGCCTTGCCCAGTGTCTCTTCTGCCGAGCGCTGCGCGAACGCCTGTGGCGTGATGCGGAGGTTGGACAAGCCGGCGCCGGCAATGATGCAACCGATGGCTCCCATCAATTGGGGTTTCGTGCGTGGGGGCATGAGCAGAGGGGTTGCAAGGCGAAAACCGACCACAACGGCGAGCAGCCAGACGAAAAGCAGTGGACGGCCTGGGTGATGCGTTGGTGCACCTCCTCGCAGATCGCCAAGTACAAGCGTGATGACGAGCAAGAGTGGCAACAACAAAAGAGGAGGCCACCGCCACGAACGTGGCTGGGAGCCGCCGCGAAAATACCAAGAAAAGGCTCCGGCCCCGAGCAGCCCCAGCACTTGTGGTTCCTGCAGGACAAGACGTCGCGGATAGCCCTGCCAGAGGTGCTCGAAGGAGGCCGACGAGGCCGCTCCAAGGGACTTTTTGTAGTCGACGACACGGGACACGAAGAAGAGAGGATCTCCGTGTTGGGCCAGGCCATGGAGGAGCCACAGTATGATGAAACTGGGCGCGAGCGCGGAGACGACAAGGTCAGCCAACCAAGTCGGTTTCGCCGGGTCCCGACCGGATCGGTTGATGGAGCGCCCTGTTGAATCGGGAACCGAGCCCGCGGCTCGCAGGCAACCGGCGGCGGAGGAAGCGAAACGAGAGCGCAGAGCGCGGGTGGCTGCGATGGCGCTGAAGCCCAGGGCGACGGGCCAGGCTTCATAGCGGCAGGCTGTGGCGGCGAACGCAGCCCCGGCGCCCAGCAGGGGGGGCCACGTCGCGAGGGAAAGACCGCTCATTCGAATCGGACGGGGCGGAGCAGCGAGAGCGGCTGTGGCGAAGACGAGGAGCGCCGCGGTGGGATACTCGGGGACCGTGGCCCCCGAGAGGCGGGCTGCTGTGGGAAGCGCGGCAGCGGCGATCGCTCCACAAGCGGCCAAGATCCGAGAGGCTCCTAGCAGGCGGCCAGAGCTGTAGAGCAGGCCCGCCGCCGCCATGGCGAACACGAACGAGAGCAGCCGAGCAATCTCGAGAGAGGCGCCAAGGAGCATCATCCCTCCACCGGTAAGATAGAAGGGAAGAGGCAGCCAACTGCTCCCACTCGGGTCGAGAGTCGGGGTCTCAGCGAAGCGCTGCGCGATGACGACCCGCGCGTAGTCGTCGTCGCTGATGGCGACGGGTCCGAGGTTTCGGGAAATGGCCGAGATCGCCAGTTGTACGACAAGGACAATGAGAAGCGGGAGAACTCCGCGGGTCTTCCGTGTCACTGCTCGAGTTGCGCGGCAAGGACAATGAGAAGTGGGAGAACTCCGCGGACTTCCGAGTCACTGCTCATCGGAAACGGGGGGAGTCCCTGGCTGGCCAGGGTTGGCCTGAGCGGCCCGCTGCTGGAGCGTATCTCCGGTGGAGGAGGACAGGTAGGCGAGCGTGATGCTGGTGAGAAAGAACGTCGCTGCGATCCACCACGTGACCTTGCTGAGCAGATTGGTCGCGCCGCGTCCTCCAAACACCTGTTGCGCGCCAGCGCCTCCGAGAGCTCCCATGCCGCCGCTTTTCCCCGGTTGGAGCAGGACGACAAGGATCAGGAACAAGCATGCGAGAACATGCAGGACGGTCAGAGGGGTCTCTAATAGCTCAGTCATGGCTTCGATCGGTCGGGGAGGAAAAGTGGGGAGCGCGAGTTCGTGATGAAGTCTGCGTGTTCAGCCCGCGGCCGCAATGATCTGCCCGAATTTGTCGGATTTCAGCGACGCACCCCCGACGAGAGCACCGTCGATGTCTGGGCAGCCTAGCAGCTCGCCGGCGGTTTGGTCATTGACGCTTCCGCCGTAGAGGATGCGCGTCTTTTCGGAAACCTCTTGAGAGGTGGTTTCCGCGAGACGCTTGCGAATGGCTGCATGAACTTCCTGGGCTTGCTCGGGGGTAGCGACCTTGCCCGTGCCAATGGCCCATACCGGCTCGTAGGCGATCACAATGTTGCCCGGATCTTTGGCAAGCAGGGGAGCAAACGCGTCCACTTGGCGGAAGACGACCTCCAGCGTTTTGTTCGCCTCCCGCTCCTCGAGAGTTTCCCCGATGCAGGCGATAGGACGGAGGCTCGAGTCCACTGCAGCCTCGATCTTTTCCCGGACGAACTCGTCTGATTCCTTGAAGTACTGACGCCGCTCACTGTGACCGACGATCACCCATTGGGCTCCCGCCGCGTGGAGCATGGGGCCACTGACTTCCCCGGTAAAGGCACCGTTGTCTCTCGGGTAGAGGTTCTGGCCTGCGACCTCGAGCTTGCCTCCGGCTTCCTTGGCGGCCTTGGCAGCGGCCGCCACGATGAGAAAGGGCGGAGCCACGACAACGTCGCAGCGTTTGCCCTGGGCCGCCTCGGCCACGGCACGGACGAGGGCCAGGCTCTCTTCCGTGCCAGCATTCATTTTCCAGTTTCCAGCGATCAGTGGAGTACGGTCGGTCATGAGATTGTTCCTCGGAGGGCCTCTAGGCCCACGAGCTTGTTTTCATTGAGAAGGGCCAAGGTGGCGTCGCCACCGGTGGCCAGGTGGTCGATGGATGCATTGCAGTCGGGATCGACTGCGCGAGCCGCGGCGACCGTATCGTCCCCGGCAATGACGGTAAAGGCGGAGGATTCCGAGAGCTTTTCCACGAGTGCCCGAGTGCCGCGGGAGAAGGCAGGCTCCTGATAGAGCCCAGCGGAGCCGCACCACAGGACCATTCCAGCGCGAGCGATGGCCTCTTCGGCGAGAGCCAAGCTTTGAGGACCTAAATCCAGTGCCATCAAATGTTCGGGGACGTTTTGTGCCGGAACGGTCCGAACATCTTGGGAGTGGGAGTTTTCGGCGACGACAAAGTCCCGCGGGAGCAACAATCGATCTCCCAGCTGCTCGTGGAGGGTGCGCGCTCCGGCGAGGTAGCTCTCTTCGATGCGGGATCGGCCCACGGCCCCGCCGAGCGCCCGGACCATGGTATTGGCGGCGACCCCGACAAGAAGGACCTGGGCAGTGTCTCCCGCCAAGCGCTTGAGGAGAGAAAGCCGACCCGACAGGCTGCGCCCCCCCCAAATGAACAAACGAGGATGATCGGTTTGTGAGCGAATGCGAGCGACCACATCCAGTTCTTTTTTGAGAGTGAGTCCAGCCATTCTCGTTTCGAGCAAGCGAGGCAAGATTGTCGTGGTCGCGGAGGGTTGGGTGAGGGCGCGCAAGCTGTCACCGACATAAACGTCGAATTGGGGCAGCATCTGGCGCGCGAGCGCCTCGCGCGCCGAACCGAGATCGCTGCGTCGCCCCAGGTTTTCCAGGACGCAGATCTGCCCTTCCCGTAGGGTTGCCAGCACTTTGCGGACGGCGTCTCCGGTGCAATCGTCGGGGAGGAGGACATCCATCTCCAAGAGCTCACTGAGACGGGCGGCTGCAGGTTCTATGGACGGGGCCTTGTCTCCCTCGGTCAGACTGCCGAGTCCCCTGCGGTATTCTCCAAAGCGGGAACCGACAATGATGCGCGCCCCGGCCGCTTGCAGAGCGCGGATCGTGGGAATGGCCTCACAAATCCGCTCGTCGCTCGTTACCTGCGCGGTGCGGCCGACCGGTGCGTCGATATCGGTTCTCAAGAAGACACGCTGGTTCTCGAGATCGAGCTCTGAGGCGTCGGCTTCCGAGAGAGAGGAAATGGGGGAAATGGACATGAGGGATGAAGGCGTTCGTTCTCGGCGCTGGGACGATTGGCCGTGCTGGCGCTCACGAGCAGCTGAGGAGGATTCTCAAGCGACGTAGGATCCCAAACGTCGAAACCGTTGATACCGGTCTTCCCGAAGTTGATCCGGGCTGAGTGAGAGCAGCGACGAAAGCTGAGGATAGAGAGCCTGGTCGAGCAATTCTGCCGCAAGTGCGTAGTCTTGATGCGCTCCTCCGGGCGGTTCTTCGACGATTGAGTCCACGACGCCGAGCTCCATCAGGTGGGGAGCAGTGATGCGGAGGCGAGCCGCCGCTTCTGGGGCTTTTTCCGGAGTTTTCCACAGGATCGAGGCGCAACCCTCCGGGGAGATGACTGAGTAGTAGCTGAACTCTTGGACGAGAACGCGATTGGCCACTCCTAGTGCCAGAGCTCCACCTGATCCGCCTTCCCCGATGATGGTCGTGACGATGGGCACGCCAAGGCCCGCCATGCTCTCGATGCAGGCGCCGATCGCCTCGCTCTGCCCTCGCTCCTCTGCTTCGAGACCGGGGAACGCTCCCTTGGTGTCGATGAACGTGATGACGGGGAGACTGAAGCGGTCGGCCAGCTCGTAGAGCCGCATGGCTTTTCTGTAGCCTTCGGGGTTGGGCATGCCGAAGTTCCGCCGAACGTTTTCTTTTGTGTCTCGCCCTTTCTGATGACCGAGGACCACGACGCTTCGGTCGTGATAGCTGGCGAGCCCACAGACGATGGACGGATCATCCTTAAAGCGGCGATCTCCATGCAGCTCGACGAAATCGCGAAAGAGGAGGCGAATGTAGTCGAGGGTGAAGGGGCGGGAAGGGTGTCGGGACAGCTGCACTTTCTGAATGGGTGACAGCTTAGAGAAAACCTCTCGGGCGAGCTGAGCCGTGCGGTCCTCTAGGCGCTTTAATTCACCTTGATAGCGAGCGTCTTGGGCGGCAAGATCCCGCAACTGCCGCACTCGCGTGAGAAGCTCGACGACCGGTCGCTCGAAAGCCAATACGTGCGCCATAGGCGCGCAGAGAGTGTCTGGAAGCGAGGCCAGAGTCGAGAGGGCAATCGGCGTTTTTAAGCTCGTTTTGCCCCAATTGGCTTAACCAATTTTGCTGCTCGGGGCTTTTTGGAGCCTCGAGTGGGGGCGGGGCCCTCCTGGAAGCGGCCTGGAAAGCGGGTTCGTCACTCGATGTCACTTGGAGGAACCCTCAAGGGAGGAAGCGAAGCCTCGAGAGGGACGAGGGCGTCGGAGTCGCCTTGGGCGGCCCAACGTTCGAAGGATCCCCGAGCGTGGGGAGCAGCGCTCGTTCTGCTCGAGCCCACAGCGCCGCTTCGGCCCGCAGCGGTCAGCTCGAAGCGAGGCCGGTGATGTTGAAGCAGCGAAATGGCTTTTCCTTATTTTTCAAATGGGCCGGAGGCAATTCCTCGTACGTGAACTTGCCGCGAAGCAAATTGAGGGTGTCGTCGCTGACGACGATTTGCCCGGCCTTGGCGATGCCACAGAGGCGGGCACTGGTATTGGCCGTATCGCCGATCACTGTATAGCTCAGTGCTTTGGAACTGCCGATGTAGCCTGCCACCAAGGGCCCGGTATGAATGCCGAAACCCACGTCGAGTCGTCCTTTCCCGACGGCGGCGCGCCGTTTGTTGTATTCTTCCAGGACATCGATCTGTTCCAAGGCACATTGGACTGCCCGAACCGGGTCGTCGGGATGGGAGGCCGGGGCTCCCCACAAAGCCATGATGCCGTCGCCCATGAATTTGTCGAGGGTGCCCTCGTATTTGAAAAGTGTTTCCACCATGAGCTCGAAGTAGTCGTTGAGCATTTCGACGATTTCTTCGGGGGTGGCTTTTTCGCTCATGGCGGTGAAGCCTCGGATGTCGGAGTTGAACACCGTGCATTGCTCGACGCTTTTGCCGCCTTTTTCGATGTCCAGCTCGCCGGCGAGGACCTTCTCCGCCACGTTGGGAGAGAGAAGTCGACTGAATCGTTCTCGATTCACAATTTCCTGTTCGATCTGTTTCCCGAGGATATTGATCTCGATGAACATGGCCGCTTGATTGGCGATGGCCGTGACGATCTCCAGATCCTTCTGCTGGAAGACGGCAAGGCTTTCACTATCGAGCCAAAGAACTCCCACGATATCTTCCTCGTGGAGCATGGGAGCAACGATGGCGGAGCTGATCCGGTTGAGAATCATGCTCTTGCCTTTGGAGCCGGCAAAATCCATTGCAGCGTCGTGGGTGAGGACGGTGGCTCGCTCCTTGACCACGTGGTTCATGATCGTCGAGGAGACGGGGATGGGAGCGTCCGTGCCATCGCGACGAAGGCTGGCTCCGGGAACGAGCTCGCCCGTTTCGTCCTTGAGGAAAATGACACCCCTGTCGGCGTTCACGAATCGAAAGATGGTCGCCAGGATTTTGTCGAGCAGCACCTGGAGGTCTCGCTCGAGGGCGATCTCTCGTGAAAGCTCGTGAGACAGCCGAAGCCGCTCATAATCTTGGGAGAGTTGTTGCGGATTTTGCGCAAGACGATCGTAAGGGAGGAAACCTTTTTGGGTGGCATCGATCTGAGTGCCGATGGAGCGGGCACCATCGCTCAAATCGATCCTCGTCTTGGTGCCCACGCGCCGTTCGGAGCTCGAGGGGTCGGTACTGAGCGGTTGTTGACTCAATGGTGGATGTGCGCCAGTCAGACCGACTCCCGGTTGGATGCGACGGAAACCGGCCCCCGTCGTTTCTTCTCCTTCGGTGGGCGCTTGTCCTTCGGCGGGGTGCTGGGGGACAGTTGGCTGAGCCGGTTGAGCCGTCGCGGCTCCGGAGCTCTGTTGCCAGACGGGAGTCGGGGCGTGATTGGGGAGTCGGTCCGTCTGCTCGATACGGGCTGTCGTCTGACCCATTGCGATCTCGGCGCCTTCGGAGAGCGCCATTTCCCCGTTGACTCGCTCTCCGTTGACGTATGTTCCGTTCAGGCTACCAAGATCTTGGAGGACGAAGTGGTCACCGCGCAGCTCGATCAGGCAGTGTTCCTTGGACACGATGCGATCGAGCACCTGGATGGAGTTGTTGGGATGGCGACCAAGGGAATTCTTGGTTCGCAGCTCGACTGTGCGTTGACCCTCGGGGGTCGACAAGACCAGGCGCGCCATTGCAGCGGAGGCTAGCCCCCCGACCGATCGGGGACAAGCAACCTCGGCGGAGGTCTGGTAAAGTGCTGCCATGAGCGAGGGGAGAAGTGATCCGCTGATCGTTGCGATTGACCAAGGAACCACTGGATCGACGGTCCTTTTGGTTGACTGTCAGGGGCAGGTCCAGGCCCGATGCAGCCAGGAGTTTCCTCAATACTTTCCCCAGCCGGGCTGGGTCGAGCACGAGCCGGAAGAGATCTGGCGGAGCGTGCGCTCCGCGCTTCGAGGGGCGCTTGCGCAGCTGCCGGGAGCCGTCGATCGCTTGGCGGCCGTCGGCATCACCAACCAAAGGGAGACGGCTCTTCTCTGGGATGCCGAGACGAGCGCGCCTCTAGGGAGAGCGGTGGTCTGGCAGGATCGACGGACAGCCGACGTCTGCGATTCCCTGCGGCAGGCGGGACACACCCATCGCGTGCGAGAGGTAACGGGTCTGGTGATCGATCCCTATTTCTCGGCTACCAAGGTGGCCCGACTGTTGGCGGAGAATGCTCAGTGGGGGCGCCAGGCGCGCCGCGGGCAGGTCCAGTTTGGCACGGTGGACAGCTTCCTGGTCAAAAAGCTTGCCGGTGGGGTTGCAGCTCCACACATCATGGAGGTGACCAACGCGTCGCGAACGTTGCTGATGGATCTCAAAACCCGGAATTTTAGCTCGGAAATGTGTCAGCTATTTGAGGTTCCCGAGCAAGTGCTCCCACGCATCGTCGCCTCGGCTCAGGTCGTGGCTCACACTACGGGCGTTCCCGAGCTGCCGGATGGCTTGCCGATCAGCGGTATTGCTGGCGATCAGCATGCGGCGCTTTTTGGTCAGGGTTGTGTCAATGTCGGAGATGCGAAGTGCACCTACGGAACAGGGGCATTCGTTCTCGTCAACACTGGCGAACGTCCGCTGGAGAGCGAAGCTGGGCTGCTTTCGACGCTGGCCTGGCAGATCGGTGAGGAGGTGAATTACGCTCTCGAAGGGTCCTGCTTCATTTCTGGCGCTGCCGTGCAGTGGTTGCGGGACGGACTGGGAATCATCGATGGAGCCGAGGACATCGAGAAGCTGGCGCGCTCGGTTTCTTCTTCGGGTCAGGTGGTGTTCGTGCCGGCACTTTCTGGGCTGGGAGCACCCTATTGGGATGCTCAGGCGACCGGTCTCATTACCGGAATTACCCGGGGGACCACTCGGGCTCACTTGGCGCGAGCCACGCTCGAGGCCATGGCATTTCAGGTCGATGATCTTCTCTTGGCCATGGACGCGGACCTGAAAAACGCGCAGCTGGCCGGAGTGACCCGGCTGCGGGTCGACGGTGGGGCGGCCAAAAACGATCTCCTAGTCGAAATTCAGGCAGGGCTGTCCCATTGCAGGGTCGACCGCCCCGCGGAGCTCGAGTCGACAGGTCGGGGTGCGGCCCTCCTTGCTGCTCTCGGTGCCGGGCTTGTGGCCGGAGTCGATCAGGCTGCTTCGGCAGTTTCTTTCGAGAGCCACTTTGGTGGACCGGGCAGCGAGGAGGAGTTGCCGCTGGCTGCTCGTCAGGCAGCTCGTCGCCGCTGGGAACAAGCGGTGGCTCGGGCCCGCAGTTGAGGGAAAAAGCGACCGGGGGGGAATTATCTGAATCACCGCAGAGTTGATGGAAGTGTTTTCGCGCTCCCATTTTCCTGCGGGGTTGGAGCCCTTGTTCAGAAATGCGCGGCTTCTTCAATAAGGGGCGGATGGCTGTTTGAGGAAGAGCGATTGACCTTTGTGGGTGCTCGGGCAACTCTAAAGAAAGTCGCCGCAGGTACTGCCGCAGGGTCGTTAGGTCGTCAGAATGTCAAATGTAAACCAGAGCTGGAAGGATGTCCCCGTCGATTGGGAGGCGCTTGAGGACGCCTTCGAAAACAATGCGCCCGAGGTCCATAGCTACCTACAGATCCGTACTGGGGAAGTGCTTCGCGTGGTCGATGGGATTGCCGATCCGGATATGCATTCACGAATTGCTCTCGATCCCAACTACATGCGCATCGATCCCGTCAGTTCTCGAGAGCAGTATCGATGGATGGAGCGCTTCATCCCGATGGTGGACGATCGGGATATCCAGGCGCGGCTCGTGACCGCAATCGATGGGAAAGGTGCGTTTCGCAGGTTCAAGGACGTGCTGATGTCTCATGCTGCGGAGCGCGAGCGCTGGTTTGCTTTTCGTAGCGAGCGACTTCGTGTGTTTATGGAGGCCTGGTTGAGCGCCCATGGCCTGCGTCCGGTGCCGCGGCCCGCGGTTGCCCTGGAGGCGCCACCACCTCCCCAAGAGGGCAGGGAAGCCGCCGTCACTCAAGAACAACTGGGGGGCAAACGTTCCCGCGGAGGGGAAGTGTTGCGCAAGCAGTTGCTCGAGGCCATTGAGGGCATGACGGGGCGCGATCTGGATAAGGTCGTGGCTTTTGCCGAGTTCCTCAGATCTCGCAGGACATCCCGGAGCCAGGGTCACCGCACCGATACACCTGTCTCTCCGCGGGCCGCGAGCCCCGAGGGAGACCCCGGGACAGGGGGCGAAGGTGGCGGGGCTCGGCGCATGCGAGCAGAACCGGCTCCGGCTGAGCCAGCTCTCGCGCCCGGGGATCCTTCGAACCAGACCGATCCACCTTCTCAGCGTCGCGCCGCGGACCGCCGTTAGAAATGAGGCTCTGGACGGCAAGGGGGAGGCGAACGTGTGCGGCGCTATCTTTCTCTGCGTCTGTTCTGGTGTTTGTTTTAGCCACGGCCTCCTCCGCTCATGGAGAGTCAACTGCGCAGAAACGAGATCGGGATGAAGCCGCGGAGTCGGCCGCGCAACGACAGCAAGGGACTGGAGCGACGGAGTCGGTGGTTGTCGATCGCGTGGTGGTGCGATTTACGGCCGCCGAAGCAGGGGGAGAACAGGCTCCCTATTTCATCCATGAACGAGAGCTCGCCTTTGAAGCGCGACTCGTGGCTCTTGCCGATCCCGCTTTTCGAGGCGGCACGGAACCTTACCGAAGACATCATCTCCAAGCGGCTCTGGAACGCCACATTGCGGAGGTCTTACTTTCGGTTCTTTCGCTTGATCCGGAACCTTCGAAAACCACAGTCGACCGCCAACAAAAGGCGGCCTGGAAAATGGCTGAGCAGGAAGTGGGGGGCCGTGAGCGACTTTTGCAAGTTGCTCGCGCGGAGGGAATCGCGACACTGGAGCTTCGGCGTCTCTTTCGTCGACGAGCCTTGGCGAGCCTCTATCTCGACCAGATGGTGGCTCCTATGCTCGAGCCTTCGGAGTTGGAGCTTCGGCGCACCCACGCGCGGGGCGAGACGCCGTTTTCTGAAGAACCGTTTGGCGAAGTCCGCAACCAGCTCGAGCAATGGTACGTCTCCCGAGCCTTGAAGGTTGCCGCGGCGAACTTTTTCCAGAAGGCTCGCGCTCGTCTCAGGATCAAATACTTGTAAAGACTGTCGCTCGTCTCGAGGTGTGATTGGCTTCTTGATTGTCGGCACTCGACCGTCACCACTTGACCGTCACCGAGGGAGGTTGCACCTCGACTTGAGTCTTGTTGAGCGGCACGGTGACGGGGACCGTTGCAGTTCCGTGGGCCGTCTCCGTAGTCCACTTCCCGGCGGATTCCAGATCGGCTCGGGGAACAATCTGTTCTTCCCGCAGGCTAGCCACCAGTTCTGGAGGTCCGATGACGGTGACATCCACCTTGGCTGGTTTGATCGAGGCGCGAGCTGGGCCGATCACCTCGACAGGCCTTTGGGAAAAGAGCTTTTCACTTTTGCGCCGGACGACCTGGACGGTCACGGTGGCGGCTGGTGAACCGAGCAGTCGGACGCGCTGAGGAGGGGGATCGATGGCAATCCGCCGGGCCCAGGTTCCTTCGGTGAGCCCCGTGACCACGTAGGGGCTCAATCGAGCAAACTGCATGGTTTCCACCAAGCTGATCGGACCCCGGACGGTCACTTTCTCGGGATCCACTTTCGGTTCTCCCTTGATCATCCGCCCTTCTGCCGGTTGCCCACTGATCGAGGCTTGCAGCGGGACTTGGCGAGTGACGACTTCCTCCCACTCCAGATCGAGATAGGGCGGATCCACGAGCACGACTTCCACGTCGCGAGGGAGCGTGAACATTGTTTCGCTAAAACGAATCTTTTCGGGGTATCCCTCACGAAGATCAACCTCAATCGGTGTCAGCCCCTCCTGAATGAGATTGGTCATGGCTCGGGTGGGCCCGCGGACCGTGACATGGATGCTGGCGGGAATGCGCGTCATGAGTTCCCGAGCGCCTTCTTCTGGAGGAAGGCTGATCACGCCGACCGGAACGGTTCTTTGTTGAATGTCCTCCTGCCCGTGAAGGTAGACGAAGAACCCTAAAGCGAACACGAGAGCCATCGCTTTGAGGGCGAGATTCTCGGAAAGAGCTTGGCGGATCCAGTCCAGCACAGGGTTTGTCGCAGTCACACCGACCTCGTGGACTCGGGGTCCTCAGGATCTGGTTTGATGTCGATTTCTTTTGCCCGCGGCATGGGACGTGCCTTCTTGCCGGTGACTTTGACTTGCAATGAGTCTTCTGTGTCGTCATCTTCCGCGGCTTCGGAGAGAGGCAGAGACGGTCCAGTCCCGGTCGACTCGGTGGGAGTGGGGGTAGCGCGGTGGGGAGTCGTGCGGGATGCGGCTTCGCTGGATGAGACTTCTCGAGGCGACGCGGTGCCGCGTTCCGGCAGTCTGGACGTGATGGTGGGGCGCTCCTCGGCTTCGGAGTCGCGAGCCCGCTCCTTTTCTTCCTGAGGAGCGGTGACCTGCGCTGTGGCCGGAGCGCGGGGAGATGTTCCCCGCTCTTCCGATTCGGAGGATCCGCCGGGGACTCCCTTCCGGAGTGGTGGCTTAGCCGTGGGCGTTTTGCGGAGGGAGCTCGACGGTTCCTCTTCTTCGCTGGCTTCGCGGCGTCGGGGCGCCGCTTGGGCAGGCGCGGTGCTACTACGCCTCTTTTGCACTTGTCGGCTTTTCTTGCGGACCTTCGGATTCATGATCGAAATGAGCATTTCCCGAAGCTGTTCCGCCTGGAGGTTGGAGGCGATGTTGCCATTGAAGCAGAAGCTAATGCTTCCTCGTTCTTCACTCACGATCACGACGACAGCGTCCGTCTCCTCGGTGATACCGATGGCAGCTCGATGCCTGGATCCGAAAGTGGGATCGAAGCTGCGACTCTCCGGCATGGGATAAAAAACTCCTGCTTTGGCGATTCGCAAATTGCGAATGATGACCGCGCCATCATGGAGTTTGTTTGATCCCTCGGGAACGAAGAGGGAGACGAGAAGCTCCGAGGACACTTTGGCGTCGAGTTCGATGCCCTTGTTCTGCCCGATGAACTCGTCGAGATTGGCATCTTGCTCGAAGGTGATGATGGCTCCGATGCGGTGTCGCGCTAGGTCCCCCGCAGCGGCCACGACCTGGTCGATCACCTGTGATTCCTGGGCGCGGCCGATAGTTCCGAAAAAGGCCCGACTTCCCACGCGTTGCAGCGCTCTCCGGATGTCGTTTTGGAAGACGACGACAATCACCAAAATGATGCTTTGCAAAAGCGAGCCGACGAGCGCCACGATGGTGACGAGACCGATCGCCTGGGCAACGACATAGAGGAGAGCCACGATGCCCAGGCCAGCGGCGACCTGCATGGCTCGCGTGCCGCGCGCGACGAGCAGAAGACGGTAGAACAAATAATAGACGACGATGATGTCGACGACATCCCGCGCAAGTTCGGCCGGGGAACGGTTCTCGAAGTACCGCTGGAGAGCCTCAAGCATCGCGGCCCATCCTCTCGGACTTCGTCCGTTGAAAAGAGTCTCCCTCGTTGAGGCGTGACTTGTTGGAGTGCGGTTTCAAAGCGCGTTCGAGCAAGAGCGCTTGGCGCATCACACTCACGTCGTGGACCCGGAGGATCTGGGCGCCCATCGAGCTGGCGTGAAGACACGCCGCGACAGTGCCGCCGAGCCTCTGCTCGGCAGGAGAGCCGTCTAGACTGCCGATGAAGGACTTTCGGCTCGCTCCGACGCAGAGAGGTACCCCGAGATCCTGGAATTCACCGAGCCGGCGCAAAAGCTCGAGACTTTGCGCGGCGCTCTTGTGAAAACCAAGACCTGGGTCGAACCAGAGGTGGCTGCGGTCGAGTCCTTCGGCCAAGGCGCGCTGTTGAGCCGCCTTCCATTCTCGTGCAATGTCCTCGACGACGTCTTCGTATCCGTCTTCGGCGTACTTGCTAAACCCGGGCATCTCGGTCATCGAGCCGCGGCTATGCATCACAATCAGTGCCGCGCCGTGCTTTCGGGCTACTGCTGCGAGCTCGGCAGAAGCAAGGCAGGAAACGTCGTTGATGATTCGCGCGCCCAGGGAAAGTGCGCGGTCGGCGACTTCCGGCAGCGTCGTATCGATCGAAACGATGGCCCGCCGGTCTACGGCGTGGCGGATGGCAGTGCTCGTGCGCTCGATTTGCTGTTCGGCGGAAATGGGCTCGGCCCCTGGACGAGTGGACTCTCCGCCGATGTCGATGATGTCCGCTCCCTCCGCGAGCAACCTGTCGATCCGTTGTTCGGCCGTGGTCGATTCGAAATAGAGCCCGCCATCGAAGAATGAATCGGGCGTTACGTTCACCACTCCCATGAGCGCTGCGCCATGCTGGCGGCACACGAGATCGATGAACTCAGGCAGACTCGTCACGATTTTTATTCAGGTAGCAAGACGGAAAACAGGCAGCAAGAAGTCAGTCGTCCTTGTCTCTGCTAGACTGTCATTCCTTGACGCGGGCTGCTCCGTAGGACGCTGAGAGAAGCTGTCAAACGCTTCGCCGCCCCGGTCCGGAAGCCGGCCCCCGATTCTCCTGGGCTCCCTGGCCGGCTGGTTGGTCCGGGTGGCGGCCAGAGGGCGGGCAGTGAAAATGGGCGCTGCCGGATTGAGCTGCGGGGGGCGCTACGCTGAGCGACTGGGCCCTGGACGTCGAAAGCCCTCGCTCTCCTTCCGCGCGGATGGCCGAGAAACTCGCTCCGTGGACGCGGGCCGCGAGACGGCCCCGTGGTTGTCCCAATGGAACCGATCCTCGATGAGGTCACTCGCACTCGGCCAGTATGATCTAGCTGTGTTGCAAGTTCGCAGTGGTACGCAAATTATCACAGTCGAATGAGTGGGCCAAAAATGCGAACCGTGGATGCGATGAGGTTCTAGGGATACCTGCTACTGAAAAACCTCAGTGTAGCTGCCGTACCCGCCACGGTGCATTGCCGTGCTGCCCTTGCCGGAGTTCCTCCTCATGCCTGCTCATTTTCGTATTTCACGCCTTGTCATCGCTTCTGCTTCGCCCACCTTGGTCTTGGCGCTGACGGCGTTGGGCTGTTCGGTACCGGCTCCGGGTGATGGAGCCGGCGGGAGCGGTGGAGGTGGCACTGCTACGGGCGGCACCACGAACCCCGGAGCGGGGGGAAGCTCGACTGGCGGTGGCTCGACGAATACCGGTGGGGCGAATGGCGGTTCGACCTCTGGAACCGGCGGTTCGACCTCCGGAACCGGCGGTTCGAATTTCGGATCTGGCGGTGCTGTTGCCGGAGGCACTTCGGGGGGAGGTGGGGATGGCGGCTCCTCGGGCGGACAGACGGGCACGGGCTCCACTGGTTCCACTGGCGGCTCTCCCGGCACGGGTGGAGGTTCCTCGGGCCTGGACGACTACAACGAGGACTTCAAGGAGTTCGTCGGTGAAGATTGCGACCTTCCCGAACCCATGTTGCTTTCGTCCCCCGACCATTCACTCCCCGATCCTTTCTTGATGGCCGATGGATCGCGTATGTCCAGCCTTTCCCAGTGGGCCTGTCAGCGCGCTTGGTTGAAGAAGAACCTCGCCGCGTTCGTCCACGGTGAAAAACCCGGCAAGCCGGACACGGTCACGGGGTCCGTCTCCAGCACTGGGGTCAACATCCACGTGGAACACGGTGGTAGCAGCGCCGATTTCTCTATTCCGATCGACTTGCCCCCCGGCTCGAACGGCGCGGTCCCAGCAATGTTCCAAGCGGACGGCTCAGGGGTCCCTACGGGCTTCCTTCATGACGAGGGCGTGGCAGCGATGGCCTACAGCCATAGCGAGGCGGAGGGAGCATTCAACTCCATTTATGGGGGAAGCGGCGTTGCTAGCCCGATCAAATGGGCGTGGGCCGTCAGCCGCGCCATCGACGTACTCGTGACTGAACGGGACGCCGGAAACAACGACATCATCGATCCCACCGGGTTGGGGACCACAGGCTGTTCCTACGCAGGCAAGTCTGCATTCGTGGTCGGTGCCTACGACGAGCGTATCGCTTTGGGGCTTCCCGTGGAGTCGGGCACCGGAGGTTTGGCGTCCTATCGCGTTGTGGGAGACATGGACCTCGGCCCGAACGGAGGTGAAGATCCGGAGCAAATCGGCGAGGCTTGCGGTCAAGACTGGCTCACTTCGGAGGTGTGCGACGGTAACGTCGATGCTGTGCCGGCCGACTCGCACTTCTTGGTAGCGATGTATGCACCTCGGGGATTCACGACCCTGGACAACAACCGCATCGGCCACCTAGCACCGGTGGCCCAGTTCACAGCGGCGGCAGCCGGTGCTGAAGTCTTCAAGGCATTCGGCATCGAAAGCCACGTCGGCTATCACGGCGGCAACGACACCGATCCGCACAATCACTGCTCCTTCAACCAGTCCCAGGAAGAGCCTGCGCGCAAGGCCATTCAAGGATTTTTGACCAAGTCTGCGGAACCAGCCAACTCCATGGAGCCCAAGCTGAAGGACAGCAACGACCAAGAAGTCGACTTCAACTTGGAGGATTACATCGACTGGGACACGCCTACTCTGGACTGACCAAGCATCCTGGTGGCCCGTCCGGATGTGCTGCGCCCGGTTGACCCTCTCGACGTGCTTTCCTCGCACGCGGTTGACGTGTTCCGCTTGACGCGCGCTGCTGTCCATCACTTCGTGTTCCCTGATCAGCGAAAAGAGCCGACCGAAAGACGTCCCGTCGCCGCTCGCCCAGTGCTAAGCGTTTACCGCAACGCCTTCTTTCCCAACGGCAGACGGGCACGCTGTTGCTGCGCGTGGACGTCTTTTCTCGGCCCCTTGTTTTTTTCGGGTCGAAGGACGGGAGCCGGTTGGGGCGAACAGCGAAGGTCCGTTGCTGCAGCCGAGCGGGAGGTCCGCTGATATGACACGGCACCGTCAAGTCTTGGCTCTGCGTTTTCTCACATGATCGCACCGACTTGTCTCTTCTGCCGCTCGAGTGTTCTGGGGATGCGAGCATGCAATCTCCTTTCTGAAAGAAATTCTGAAGATCCGCTCTCCCGTCGACTCTAATAAAAGGGAAGCTCTCTGAGCGCGAAATGCGGCGTCCAGAAGACTTCTCGACGATGGACACGCCAGATTCAGGCCAGTTGGCCCTGGATGCACATCAAATCCAAATTTGGAGGAAAATAGATGAAACGAGTGATTTTAGGGGCCGTTGCGTTGCTGGCCATGGGAGCCTGTTCTCGTGGTCCAACGGCCGACGTCCGCCAGGAGTCGGCCGAGCTGACCGTCAACAACGTCGAGGCAACGATTGCGATCTTCACGGATTGGGGCAGTGGCTACTGCGCAGACGTCGAAATCGAGAACCACACAAGCGCAGACATCGAAAATTGGGAGGTCGAACTCGCTCTGCCCAACAGCTACAACGTGTACGCATGGAACGGCACGCTCCAGGGCACGACCGTGTCGGCGGACTCTCACAATTCAATCGTGGCCCCGGGACAAAGCACCACATTTGGATATTGCGCCAACACAAATGCTCCCAACTACCAGCCCAGCGTGGTCAGCATCGAATATTTGGGCGGAGGTGGCGGAGAGCCCACCTGCGACCCAGGCGGGAATACAGTTCCCGCACCCACCACTGAGCCAACTGAGCGAGCCGAAGTGGACGGATACTACATCGAGCCCTCCCACTTCATC
The DNA here is from genome assembly GCA_964440025.1 of uncultured Polyangiaceae bacterium. Classification (GTDB taxonomy): domain Bacteria; phylum Myxococcota_A; class Polyangia; order Polyangiales; family Polyangiaceae; genus NIC37A-2. The sequence goes on from CAYTRQ010000056.1 coordinate 16,933, forward strand.
GTTCAGCCTGGCACGCAGGGCTGGCGTTACACGACGAACCAACCGCCGGCCAACTGGGCCGATGATTCATTCGCCGACGGTGCGTGGTCCTTCGGTACGGCGGGCTTCTTTCATGGCCAAGGAATGCCCGGAGACCACCAAGGTACGGCCTGGCCGGCGTCTGGAAGTTGCAGCGACGATACGCCATGCAATCTGTGGCTTCGGACCACGATCACGCTGGATCAGTGCGACATCGACAACCTCATGCTGTGGGGTCGCTGGGACGATAAGATGGAGGTTTTCGTCAATGGCGTCCCAGGCATCAACGAGCCAGGGTGGACCCCAGGATATCGCTATACTGGTCTCAGCGGTGAGGCTCGGACAGCGCTTCGGGTTGGTGAAAATACGATTGCCGTGCACCTCATTGATGTCGGAGTTGACCGTTACTTCGATCTCGTTCCTGTTCGTCATGGGGCTCTGCTCCAGAGGCCGATGGCGGGAACAGCTTCTCCTACACCAGCACTTCAGGAGTATAGCGACGCCTTCGAGCGCTTCATGATCGAGCACGGTGTTCCTGCGGGCACCCTGGCTGTGATGAAGAACGACCAGGTCGTGCTCAATCGCAGCTTCGGTTGGAAGACAAAGCACTTCCAAACACCTCTTGAAGCGGACGCTGTCATGCGACTGGCCAGCGTCGACAAGCCAATCACTCTGGCAGCTATCCGCCGAATTCTGGATGAGGGCATGACCGATCCAGTTACGAATCAAGTCATTACAGAAAACACACAGGTGTTTCCGCTCCTAGCAGCCCATGGGCTGACGCCGCCCCCGGGAGCTCAGATTTCCGCTTGGACCAACCAGATTACCGTTGGCCACCTCATCAATCACCAAGCTGGGTTACCCGAGCCCCCTGCCGACGATACGTTCTACCAAACGCTCGGCATTGCACCCGGGGCCGAGCAGCCCATCGACAACGTGCGTTGGGTCTATGGGGAGGGGCCCACGTTCCAGCCCGGTCACTGCCCCTCGTCCAGTTGCTACTCTAGCTCGGGGTACATGGTTCTGCGTTATCTTGTGAGTGTTCTGAAGGGCGATCTGTTGGGGTATCTGCGCAGCAACGAAGTTCTGGGGGCGGTGGGCACAAGCGATGTATTCATCGCGCATGAGCGCTTGGCCGGCCGTGAGAGCAGAGAGCCTTGGTATGCGACGCTCGAAGCCCCCTACGATCGTTGGCTCCTTCTAGAGAACTACACGGCGCTTTCGGCGTCAGCCGAAGCATTGGTGCGATTCGCCCGGGGGTACAGCCTCAACACAGGCGACGCCATGATCGATGCGGATACGGGCGCATGGACGCCGATCCCGGGGGGCATGGTCTTCAGCGGCGGCTATTTTGGGACGTCAAGCGTCATCCTGCAGGATAGGAATCGTCAGGTGACGTTCGCGTACATCTTCAATGCAATGCTGAATCACGACGCCTTGATCGAGGAACTCGAACAGCTCAACTGGCAGTACGACGACACGGACTACGGTCTCTGAAAGACATCCTTGCCCGCCGCTCTGCGAAAACTATCGCGCGGCGGCGGCAAGCCGCTGTTGAGTCTCCGTCTCTCACCCCACGGATGCGAGGCTTGTCGCGCGCAATCGAAGGCGACGGTAGCGTGGATGATGTCGTCATTATCCTTATCCCACGGGGACGACGGGACCCCACGCAGCCGAACTCGAACGGGACCGGGAGGGGCAGGCGCTCAGGGGCAAAACGAAAAGCGCAGCTGCCCGCCAAACGTCTGAACGTCATGCCATGGTGGACAGATCGTTGGGCGGGTCCACGAATCGTGAATTGTGGGCTTCGAGTCAAAGTGGACGGACACGGGCGAGGAGCGCGACGAGATGGTGTACGGTTTTCCATTGGGAGAATCGAAGGAGACAGTCTCTCGCGACTCCAAAGAACCGATCATCTTCGCACCTGTTGCGGAACTAGTGCCTCGGCAACTCACGTTTCGAGCGGTTTCGAAGCCCTCCCAGAAGTGGGTGAGGTCGGCTTCGAAACCGCGCTCGGGTACGTCTTTGCCTCGGCTTTTTTGCAGGTTTTAGTGCTGCGACCGACCGGAGGAA
>CAYTRQ010000057.1:0-18634 GCA_964440025.1 uncultured Polyangiaceae bacterium
GATGGCTTCCACATAGTCGTGGAAGTGTTCACTCCCTTCCTCAAAGTACGAAAGGTTAGCGTCCGGGAGATGCTGCTGGTGCCGCTGCATGTCCTTCTTCGCCAAGGCTGTCACCACCGATGAAACTGGCTCCCACTTCCACCGGGATCACCGGGGACCGGTTCCCGCCTGAAACTGGCCAGCTTCTCTGGATCTGAGCAACGATTTCAGCTCACAAAAGGTTTGAAGACCCGGAGTAGCAGCTCCGAGCCTTCCTTGGGTCTTCGCTGAGGCTTGGGACGGCGTCAGCGCGACACGCGTGCGTACTCTCTCATGCCATGGCGCAGTCCGGACAAGTTTTGGGACGAGCGTGGATGGGGTTCTAGGTCGAGAGATCGTGTGCGGAGAGTGTGGCGCGATCTTCGTGGTCTGCCGGAAGTGTGATCGAGGGCGGAAGTACTGTCCGGAACCGTGCTCGGAAGAAGCAGAGAAGCGGCAGAAGAAGGAAGCGAGACGCCGGCATCAGGAGAGCGAAGAGGGTCGGGCCGATCACCGTGATCGGAATCGCGCGTATCGAAGTCGGCGTCGCCAAAGCGCGCGCGTGATGGATGGTCCTTCCAAAAACTTGTCCGAGGAGAGCAAGCTGCGTCTCGAAGATGGACGCACACGAAGCCGAATCACCCGCGACCGATGCCTCGTCTGCGGCCGAAGCTTGCTCGCTTTCAGGCGTGGAGCTGCAGGCGGAGGTGATGCGGCTCTACTACCTCGAAAAGCTCAGCATCCGGGCGATTTCACGGCGTCTGGGCATCGCACGAAAGACGGTGAGGAAGTGTCTCGCACTGGAAAAGCGGGAGACGAGACGCGCCGAGCGCTACTCGCTGTTGACGCCGTATCGAAACGACATCGAACGCTGGCTGACCGAGACTCCGGAGCTGAAGGCGCCGCAAGTGCTCGAGCGCCTTCGCGAGAAAGGCTACGACGGAGGGATTTCGATCCTCCGTGACCTGATGCGCAAGCTCCGGCCGAGCGCCCCGGTCAGTCCTTACCTCATCGTGCAGCACGAGCCGGGAGCCGTGATGCAAGTGGATTGGGCGGACTTTGGTTTTGCCCTTCCTGGCGTGCCGCGGCGAGTGAGCTGCTTCGTAGCGACGCTGCCGTTTTCTCGGATGATGTACGCTGAATTCACACTGAGTCAGCGCATCGGCTCGCTGCTGCGCTGCATGGACAACGCCCTGGACTACTTCGGCGGCGTCACGACGGCCGACGTCTTCGACAACATGAAGACGGTGGTGCTGGAGCGACTCACCGGACGCCCGCCGAAATTCAATCCTCGGTTTTTGCAGTACGCGAACGCTCGCGGTGGCTTTGCCGTCGTAGCGTGCACACCGCGGCACCCGGAGGGCAAAGGCAGCGTCGAACGCGGAATCAGTTTCATTCGGCAGCGTTTTTGGCCTGGGAGACGCTTCGATAGTCTCGACGACCTCAACGAACAGGTCGGAAAGTGGCTGCTCGATTGGGCGAACGCGCGTCATGTCGAGAGCACCGGCAAGGTGCCCTGGCTGGTCTTCGAGCACATCGAACAACCCAAGCTGCGAACCGTGCCGCCGGTGCCTTTCAACACCGACGACGTCGAACACGACACAGTGAATGCCTCGTGCCGCGTGCGTTTCGACAGAAACACTTATTCGGTGCCGTGGTACTTTGTCAGCCAACACGTGCTTTTGCGCGCTGACGCCGACAAGCTGCGCGTCTTTCTCGGAACGCGCTGCATCGCCGAGCACGAGCGCAGCTGGGGGATCCGGCAAGACGTCGAACTCGAATCGCATCGGACGCAGCTCGAACAGTCTCGCTCGCGCAAGCCTGATCAGATCGCCGGCGCCCGCTTCGGAGACGTCGGAGCAAGATACTTCAAGCTTCTGTCGGCCTCGACGCGGTCGCTGAAGCGTGAGGGCGTGCGACTGATTTGCCTCGCCGAGCTTTTCGGCACTAAGCCAACCGAGCGCGCGATGGATGAGGTGATGCAAACCGGGCACGTCGGAGCCGACTACGTCGAACACGTGCTGCGAAAGCAGACAGGCCAACGAACGAAACACCCCATTCGCCTCGGCAACGAAGCACTGGACTCCATCGCTCTGAGCGAGCCCGATCTGAGCCTCTATGATCGGCAAGCGGAGACGGAGTGATGCGCGACGAAGACCTGCTCCAGATCGTCATCGACAAACTCCGCTGGCTCCGTCTGCCGGGAATGGCAACCGCGCTTGCAGCGCTCATGGAGCGAGCCGCGGAACAGAATCTGACGACTCTGGAAGTGCTGAGCGAGCTAGCCGACGAGGAGAAGAGCAGTCGCCGCAAGAGCGCCGTGAAGCGTCGCATCGAGGCCGCTCGCTTCCCCGAAATCAACACCATCGACCAATTCGATTTCAACTTCGATACCGTGCGCAAGCGACTCCGCACGCGCTATTTGGCACTGCACGATCTTGCTTTCCTGGAGCGGGGGACCAATCCGCTTTTCATCGGAACGCCCGGCACGGGCAAGACGTTCCTCGCGCGGGCACTCGCGTACAAGGCGTGCCTAGACGCTCGGCGCGTGATCTTTACGCCTGCGGCGAAGATGCTCAACGAACTCGCTGGAGCCGAGGCACACGGAAAATTCGACCGTGTCTTTCGCAAGTACGCCGCAGCAGAATTGCTCGTCATCGACGACTTTGCCTCTCTCGAAATGGACGGCACGCAAGCGCGTCTCGCGTTTCAAGTCATCAGCGAGCGCTACGACTACCGGCGCTCCACCTCGATCACCACGAATCGCCCTTTCAAAGACTGGGCGAACGTCTTCCCTGATCCCCTCAACGCACAAGTGATCGCCGAGCGTCTGACCGAACGCTCCGAGCACTTTGTCCTCGACTCGAAGAGCTACCGTATCCAGAACAAATCTCGCTAACCCCCGCCCTCAGCCGTGGAGGTCCCCATCACGGTGCCCGCTCGCCGGGCTACGCCCGGCTCGCGACAGTGGCGCAGGGCGCCACTGCGTCTCGAGACCACCGAGTGGGATCCTGGGTACCGGTGAAATCGGTGGAACTGGGACCCTCGAACGTCGGTGGCGACAGCCAAGGCGATGAAGTGTGAACCGATGCGGTTCCCGACTCCGCGTGATCCGCTGTGCAGCATGAACCAGACGTGATCCTTTTCATCGAGGCACACTTCAATGAAGTGATTGCCCGTTCCGAGGGTTCCGAGATGAACGACGTTGTTGCTCTTCTCTACGCCGGGATGCTTGTCCACGATGGCCTTGAAGCCCGCTTCCAGGTCCTTCCAAACCTTTCCGACACGATTCGGAACATCGCTCCAAGAACCCTTGTCCCCGCGGCGCCCGGAACGTCCGCGCCCGTGGGGCACGGCGCGTTCGATGGTGTTGCGCATGGGACCGAGGTTGTCCGGGAGGTCGCTGGCCTTGAGAGTAGTCTCTACAGCCATCATTCCGCAGCCGATGTCCACGCCTACTGCAGCAGGGATCACCGCTCCGACGGTGGGAATCACGCTGCCTACAGTCGCACCAATTCCCAAGTGCACGTCAGGCATAGCAGCGACCCACTTATGGACGATGGGCAGTCGAGCAATGTTCGTCAGCTGATCAACTGCTTCTGGTTCCACGGGCACGCCCTTGGTCCAGGTCTTGATCGGGACGCCACCGTGAGGCTCGCGCAGTTCGTAGTTGGTAGGCATCTTCTTCCTCCAGGTGCTGTTCATATCAAGGGGGCAGCGGCCCCGTTCGTCGTCGCAAGTGAATTGCGACTCCTCATCCCCACGCACCGGATGAAATCCGGCACCATGCGACCGAGATTCTGCAATGAGGTGGCTGGTTCGGGCTATCTCGCCTTACCGAAAGGCGGAGTCAGTGAGGGGCTATTTTGTCGAAATTGCATGACTTTGTCTTGCGCGAGCACCAGGTGCGGATAGGGTCCGCCTCCCCTTCCGGGGACAAGCACGAGGGGGCCTTCCATTGGAACCTCCTCCTCAGCGCTCGCTGCCCAACAGCGATCTCAGCGAAGCGCATTCCTTCAAGCGCGCCCCCGTGGCGAGCGCCGCCCCTGCGGCCGCGCACCCCTGCGAAACGATTCATGACACTTCTTTCTTCTCTAGCACCCGCCCTGCGAGCGGCTGCATCTCCAAGCTCGCTCGATGGCTTCGACAAGAGGCAAGCGCGGGCGGACGTTCTCTCCGGTTTGACCGTTGCGCTCGCCCTGGTCCCAGAGGCCGTGGCGTTCGCATTCGTCTGCGGCGTGCCGCCTCTCGTCGGGCTCTATGCGGCGTTCTTTCTCGCCCTCGTGACCTCTCTCTTCGGAGGGCGGCCCGGCATGATCTCAGGCGCGACAGGCGCTGTGGCGGTGGTGGTTGCCTCTTTGGTCCACAAACACGGGGGGAGGCTCAGTTCGGTACGATGGGAGGTTGCGCAATGATCGTTCAGAGCGTGATCAACGTGAACTCAGGAGGGCGCGGGCGCCTTTCGGGCTTATCGGCGGCGCTCTTCTTGCTCGCCTTCATTCTCGTCGGCTCGAGTCTCATCGAGCAGATCCCCATCGCTGCGCTGACTGGCGTGATGTTCATGGTGGTCATCGGCACCTTCGAATGGTCGAGCTTTCGCGCGATGAAGCGCATCCCACGCGCGAACGCGTTTGTGATCACCCTAGTCTCTCTCGTGACGGTATTCACCGATCTTGCGATCGCCGTTGGCGTGGGTGTCATTGCCTCAGCTCTCGTCTTTGCGTGGCAGAAGTCTCAACAGATCTCTGCGACGACCGCGGTGGGAGAAAACGGTATCCTCAATCTCGTAGAGGTCGATGTGATCGAGGACCCGCCCTACCACATGGCTGTCAACGAGCTCGCCTGACTTTCAGGATCCGTCGGCGAGTACTCACCCGCCTTGCGACGGGTCACGATGGTGTGCGAGCTCCAAGACAACCGTTCGAACAGCGCCTGCGCACTGTCGCGGGGCGCTCTTCGGAACGCCCTCGGAGGTCGTCAACCCGTCGTATCGGATTGGAGAGGCGAGTTCTCGCCCTCGATGGGCTGGGCTCCGTATTCAGATGAATGCTGTCCAACCTGGGTGGCGCATCCATCATCATGATGGAGTGCCACGTCAGATTGGGACGGCAACCGAGAACAGGACGAGCCGAACCACCAACAGAGCGTGGATGGAATGGATCGTGCTTGATTGACCGGGATGACAGAAAACAAGAAGGATGCGCCTCTGGCGCCGGATGCCGTCGGCGGCGCTGACATGATGTACGAGGGCGGAGGCTCAGTCCCTCACGCCGACGTCCCTCACGCCGACGACCCTCCATCCGCGTCGGCCGTCCGGGGCGAGGACGAGCCACGACGGCAGGCGAAGGGCAAGAGCGCAGGATCGACGACATTTCTTGCCAAGTTGAGGCGAGGTTGGCGGAGCGGGGCTCAATCGGGTGAATTGCCTCTCGATCGCCAATCTCACTTTTGGAAGCTGACCGCGCTCTGGCTACTGATTGCCCTCGCGGGGTACGCGGTGTGGTCGACCTTCGGCTTCGGGGACTGATCGTCGGCGAATCGCCGATCGCTGGAGACTCTCCCGATGGCATCTGAACCGTCGATGCCCGGGGGGTAGCTCCGGCGACTATCTCGAGCATCGCTTCCTCCTCAGAGCTCTGAAACCAGCTTCACGTCGACTCGACGATCCTGTTGCCATTCCGCTTCGCTGTTTCCGTTGGCGTCCAGCTCACCCCGAGAGGTCGCGCCAATGTTGTCGGGGTTCATTCCCTGAGACACGAGGTGGGTCTTGACGCTGTCGCTGCGGCGACCGCCCAAGGCGAAGTTGTATTCTTCGTCTCCTCGAGGATCCGCCCGCCCCACCAGACTCATGCTCTCACCCGCCAATGGCCCCGTGATGAAGCAAGTAGCCAGTTGGTCGAGGAGACTCGAATCAGAGGTGAGGACGACGGCTGAGTCGTACTCGAAGTACGCCTCGCTTTCGCTCAGTCCGCACGCTTCTTGGATCGTTCGAGAGACCTTGATGGTGCCCTGGTTCTCGACGGAGCGGACCTTCGGCGGAGCCGGTTCGGCTGCGGATGCCTGCGCCTTCACCGTTGGACCGGCGGGCGACTGTGTCTGAGCGCAGGAGCCCAAGGAGACAGAAAGCACGAACAATGCGACGCTAGATTTTGCGAACATGTCCAAGGCAGAGCATCAACCGTGCCAAGAGGTGCAACCTTGCGCAGATGCGCCCCCAACGCGACGCAGTCCCCTCGTCTCGCACGCACATCCCATCGTTCTGAAGTGACCGTCGTTCAATTCGAAGGCGAGACGGCGGCGCCTTTGGCGGTTCCGCCTTGCACGTGCGTTGGCTCAGACCTTGCTCTGTGGATCGCGAAGGAAGAACCATGTCGATCGATACACGCGAACGGACGAGGAACCCCGACGTCCTCCGGCGGCCGAACAAGTCGGTTCATCGGCACCTCGTGCCGAAGCCACTGAACGGCGCTGCCCGTCCGAGAAAGAGTAGCCTTCTCATCGTTGCTCACCCGGACGACGAGACCTTGTTCGCCGGGGGGACCATCTTGCTCCATCCGGAGTGGGACTGGCACATTGTCGCCCTTTGTCGCGCCAGCGACCCCGATCGGCGCCCGCGATTTCACGCCGCGATGACGCGCCTGGGAATGCGAACGGCAACGATGGGAGATTTGGATGACGAACCCGAACAGCTTCCTCTTCAGGACGGGGCCGTGCAAGACGCAATTGTCTCGCTCTTGCCCAAGAACCACTTCGATCTGGTCATCACCCATGCTCTGGGTGGTGAATACACCCGCCACCTGAGGCATGAGGAAGTGAGTCGGGCTGTCGTTGCTCTTTGGCAGAGCAATCGTCTCATCTGCAGTCAACTCTGGATGTTCGCCTACGCGGATTCGGGCAGGGGAACCTATCCGGTGGCACTGCCGGGCGCGCATTTCATCGTGCCTCTGCCCGCTTCTGCCCTCGACTCGAAACGCTTGGTTCTCTCAGCGACCTACAATTTCGGCCCCAATTCTTGGGAATCCCTGGCAATGCCCACGAGAGAAGCCTTCTGGTGCTTCGACGAGCCCGGGGACGTGGGCTCCTGGCGCCAGCAGCAGCTCCTTCAGAGCTCGTCGAATACCGTGATCGACTGGGGGAAATTTCAGTGAAGGTTCTGGTTCTTTGCGAGTACCCGCCCACACCTGGGGGACTGTCCACTCAGGGCGATCTGCTCTACCGGGGGCTGGCCGAGCTCGGAGTCGACGTGCATGCGGTGCACCTCGAGTCGGCGCAAGAAAAAGAGTGGTACTATAGCTGGTTCAAGCCCGACGTCGTCGTGGGGATCGGCTACTGGGGGCACACTCCGCACCTGGTTCTGCACCCTCAGCGCTTCGGGATGCAGCCCGTTCCCTGGCTAGTGGCCAATGGCTATGTGGGGAACTTTCAGGAAGCCCTGCAGGCGCTCCCTCTGGTGCTCGTGACCTCCAACTGGGTGCGTGATGTCTACGCACGGGACGGCGTCGGGACGGACAACTTCGTCGTGCTTCCTGTCGGCTGCGACACGAATGCCTTCGTCCCGAGGGAGCGAGACGACCCCAAAGTGCTCGCAGTTCGGGAAGCGCTCGGAGTGCGCCCCGATCAGCTCATGATTCTCACCGTGGGAGGCGATGCCGCGTCCAAAGGCGCTCAGGAGGTGATGCAAGCTCTCGCAGCGATCAAAAGAGAGGCCCCGCCTCTCAAATACGTCTGCAAAGTATGGCCCCAAGAGAGAACCCAAAAGCAAAACCTCGAAGATCTCGAGCTCGCGCACCACCTGGGCATCGAAAAGGACGTCGTCTTTACGACGAGCATCAACTCGAGGAACTTCCTGCCCTACCTGATCGCAGCGTGCGACATCTACGCCGGCCCCTCCAGGCTGGAGGGTTTCGGGATGCCCCAGGTCGAAGCCGGAGCGTGCGGGAAGCCCGTGGTCGGGATCCGAGCGATGGCGCTACTGGATACCCTCGTGCACGGAGAAACGGCCCTCCTGGCCGACGTGGCGAGTGAAGTGTGGATCCGCGAAGCCCTCGTCGGACCGGATCAAGGGTTCGACAGCTCCCAGCGTATCGTGTTTCCCAACTCCCGCGCCTCCGACTACCGCGCGAGTGTTCACAACCTCGCAGAGTATCTCCTCACCCTCATGAACGATGGTGCGCTCAGATCCCGGATGGGCGAGGCCGGTCGAAAACGCGTCGTTGCGAATTACGACTACCGCGTCGTAGCGCGCCGTTTCGTGGATGAGACAAACAAGGCACTCGGGACTGATTGAGGTGAGATGACATGACGATCGACTTGGAAATGCAGATTGGACCGACGCGACGAGCGGCGCTCCAGGTACTTTTGCACAACGTTCGAGGCGGACGCGGTGGTTTGCCGCGGACCGCAGGCTTCGGCTACCCGGAGCCTTATACGCGCGATCTGATGATCGGTTCGCTGGGTATCTTGGCCAGCGGCAACGAGGAACTGGCAACGGCGCTCAAGAAGACCTTAGTTGCTCTATCCAAGCATCAGACTCGGCTGGGCCTGATCCCAGGGATAGCGGATGAGCCTGAGGACGTCGGCGCCAGCGACACCACGCCTCTGTTTCTGATTGGGCTCGCCGCGTACCGCTTCATCACGCGTTCGCCGGGATTCTTGGAGGAGGCTGCGCAAAAGGCGCTCGAGTGGTGCCAGTACCAGAGTCCCAAAGACCGCGTCTTTGTGGCGCAACAGCCGACGAGCGACTGGCGAGACGAGCAATGGGTCCCGGGGTACGGAGTGTACGTGAACGCGCTCGTCCATTTCTCGCTCGTACTCTTTGGCTATGGAGACCGGGCCGAAGCGCTCAAGATGGAAATGAACGCGCCTGTGGGGAGTGAAGATTCGCCGCGTCATGCCCGGGAAGGACTCGCCCTCCCCGATCGCCCCTACCTGGCCCTCTGGAGCCACAAGCAGCAACATGGTGCTCAATTCGATCTTCTCGGAAACTGCCTCGCGATCCTCTCCGGGGTGGTTTCCCACGAGCGAGCGGTCTCGATCCTCGTGTGGATTGAGGAAGCGACCGAAACCATGCGAAAGTCCGAACAACTGACCCACAGCGCGACGCCCAACCTCATTCCGTCGCTCAAACGCGGTGACCCCGACTGGCGAGACAGATACGAGCGATTCAATCTTCCTGGCCACTACCACAACGGAGGGATTTGGCCGTTCATCTCTGGCTTTCACGTCGCCGCTCTGGTCGCAACAGACAAGCTCGAGCTGGCCGAGCAGAAGCTCGTCGAGTTGACTGAACTCTGTCGTCGCGCGCGGGACTCGAAGCTCGAGTTCGGCTTCAACGAATGGTTGCGCGCCTCGGACGGACAGCCTTCCGGACAAGACTGGCAGTTTTGGTCCGCGAGCATGTACCTCTATGCTTGCGGATGCGTCGAAGCAGGGCGCACGCCGCTCTTCGAAGCCGTTCACTCGCAGGCGCTCTCGGCGGACAGCCTCCTCCCTCCGAGAATCTGACTCGGGACAGGGGCTCAGTACGTCCGTGTGACTTTGGACAGCCCGCCCGCTCCATCGGGATCCGCGCGCCTTGCTTTGGCCACCACTGCCGCGAGCAGTTGACCGGCCACCGCCGCGGTGATCGGTGAAACCCATTCGGGCACCGGTGGCAGCCTGACGGCCATGGTTGCCCGCTGTAGCAGAGTCTCATCGTCACTGATTGCCAAAAATGGCACGGCTCGATCCTCGATGGCGGTCAGCAGTTTCGGGACTTGCGCATCGAGCTTGCCCGAGGGCGCGATCAGAAGAACTGGAGTCTTTGCTCCCAGCGAGGCGATGGGTCCGTGGAAGAAATCGGCGGAGGAGAACGCAAGGACCGGCACGGAGCCTGTCTCGCTGATCTTGAGGGCAGTTTCGAAGGCCGTCGCGTAGTTGAAGCCGCGCCCGATCGAAAGCAGGCTCTCGGAGCTTCGTAGGTCTTGGATTCCGACGAGGTCGGCGTTCATGTCGATGACGTCTTGCACCGCCTGGGGAAGACCTTGGAGAGTCGTCCACGCTTCGGCGCTCTGCTGCAGCGCAGCACTCAGCATCGCCACGACCATGAGTTCGGCGGTGTAGGTTTTCGTCGCCGGTACTGCCGATTCGTCTCCAGCGCGAAGCTGTATCACCCGGCCTGCAGCTCGAGCCAGGGGGGAGTCCGGATCGTTTGTGATGGCGAGGGTCATGGCTCCCTGGTGAGCGGCAACCTCGACCACTCGAACGATGTCGGGCGACTGCCCGGACTGACTCAGACCGATCGTCAGCGATGCTTTCATGTCCGGCGGGGAATCGTAAACGGTAGTGACACTGGGCGTCGCCAGGCCGCACACGAGTCGATTGCGGACTCCGAACACATACTGCGCGTAGCGAGCCGCGTTGTCCGAGCTGCCGCGTCCAGCCAAAAGGCCATAGGCGGGCGGGGCGCCTCGAATCTCCTGCGCGACCTCTTCGATCATGGATCGCTCTTCACGAAGAAGCGTCCGAAGAACGGCCGGCTGCTGTCGCAGCTCCTTTTCGTACGTTCGAAGGCACATCAGTTTGGGCCGTGAAAGCCTAGCTGTTTGAAAGACGTCTCTGACTCAGCCTCATGCGCCATGCTGATCCGAGGGTATCATCGTTCTGGGGCCCTGCCATGCGTGTCCAACCAATGGAGAAGCTCGCTGAGGCTCGCGGTCGCAAGACCGATGCAAGTGTCGGCGCCTCCGTAGTAGACATGCAAGGTGTCTCCGTCGTCGCCGATGGTGGTCCCGCAAGGGAAAACCACATTGCCGACGTCGCCGTGGCGCTCGTAGGGCGCTTCTGGTCCGAATGCCCACGGGTCCCCTCGAAGCAGACACTGCGCTGGATTGTCGAGCGCAAAGAGAGCCAAGCCGACGCGGTAGAGGGCACCCGCGACCGTCTCCCTCACCCCGTGATAGAGCATCAACCAACCTCGTTTCGTCTCGATCAGCGGCGGCGAGAGCCCAATCTTGTTGGCGTCCCACCACGCTCCTCTTCGCGCCTTCAACATGAGCGAGTGGTGGCCCCAGTTGCTCAAGTCAGGCGAATACGAAATCCAGATGTTTCCGCCAACTTCTGTCGCAGGGCGATGAACGAGGACGAACTGGTTACCGATCTTGCGAGGGAGAAGGGCGGCGTCCTTGTCGTCTGGTTGCATGATCAGACCCGAGCGCTCGAAATTCACGAAGTCTTCGGTGAGCGCCATGGCGACACCGGGCCCATCTCGAGTAAACGCCGTGTAGACGACCGCATAGCGCTCGAGTTCTTCGACGTAGGTGATCCTTGGATCCTCCACCCCCCAGATTTCTTCCGGGTGGAACTCGGGATTGGGCATGAAGGTCGGCTTGGCGTCGATCTTCCAGGCGTCGATCCCATTGAATGAGCGAGCGGCGCACAGGTGGGAGAGGCCGCGCTTGTCCTCGACTCGACACAATAGCAGCGTGGTGCCGTCCGCGAGGCGCGTCGCTCCAGGATTGAACACCGTGCGTACCGGATAGGGCCAATCGGCAGCCCTCAAGATGGGGTTTGCGGGGCTCCTGGAGAAGAGGTCGCTCGGGGCGGGGAGGTCGCTCATCGGATTGTGGCTCCTTTGGGGCGTGATGCGTCGAGCCCGTGTTTGGAGTGATTCGTGAACCCGTCGAGCGCGCGGTGAAAGGACCTGAGATAGCGAGAGGCGACGGTCTCCCACTGGGTGGGGGACAGAGGCTTTGGCCGAAGACCGAACAGATCCGCGTCGAGCCTGGGGTCGCTCAGACCAATCGTCGTGATCTTTCGCGCGGGGACGTCGTGCTGCGACTCGAGGCGTGCGGCCAGTTCGGCGTTCGAGACGACCAGTCCTTCGGACAGGGCGCACACTTCGTTCAAGATAGCTTGCTGAACGAGCGTTGGGTTTCTTTCGACTGTGTGAAGTGTCGTGACGAGCGGGATGCGCACTGCGCGCAGGAGGGAAAGAACGTGGGCGCCGTGCGCGCCCCCGAAGATTCGGTAGTCGTGTTGAAGCGACAGGACAAGAACGTTGCTGCCGTTCAAGAATTCAGCCGCAGCGCGGTAGTCTCTAATGTCGTCGGCTCTGATCTGATAGTGGATCTGCTCTGCGTAGTGGTGCTGTCCTCGAGTCGGGCTCATGGCGACGACAAAGCAGTCCGATCTGGGGCAAAGGGTCTGAAGCGCCTGGGTGAGGCTGGCCGTGTAGTCGGCAACGGTGCAGCTGACCGGCGGGTAGGTACTGACGAATGCTACTCTGCCCTCTAGACAGCCGCGCTCGGTTTGGGGGGCCGCATCCCACGACTGGCACCTGGCCGGGACGAGCTGCGCGGAACGCTCCGTCAAACTGGCAGGCGTTTTGGTGAACGAGCCCGCGCCAAATCCAGGTTTCAGACGGTCTTTGTAGTTCTGATGGGCGGCGGTGCCCTTTTCCGCCAGTTCGTGCATCTCCCGGGTACGAACCTGCACCTCGCAGGGCCAACCGTTTTCGGCAATGATCGTCGTGTGGAGCGATTGGTAGCCGTTGTCCTTCGGGTAGGTGATGTAGTCGTCGTAGAGTTCTTCGAGGTGAGGCATCTTCTGGTGGAGACGCTCGATTGCCGCGAAACAGTGTGCGAGATCGCGCACGATGATGCGAACACCCACCTTGTCGTGGATGGAACGTACTTGGTTCTGGAAGCGGCGCTGTTTGCTCGATGTGGAGTGCGAGTTCTTGATTCTTCCTGTGGTTTCGGAATCAGGGGCCACTGTGATGACCGTATCCCTGACCGCCGCGACGATGCCCGTCAGGAACTCGGCGTCCGGTGACCAGTCGTCGCTTGCGAGTGTCGTCGTATCTGATCGCCGGAGAGCCTGTGACATGGCTCTCGGTGACGAAAACTTCGCTCTTTCGTTTTTTGACTTCATGCGCAGTTCCTTGGCCGCTGGCGTTGCGGCAGTGCAGCCTCCCCCCCCCTCCAACGCAAGACCTGTGCCACCTGCCGTGGCCGCCACTGCCTGCCGCTCGAAAGTGGCGCGCACGGGCGGAGGATCTTGAGCACAATCCCGGCGACGAAGCTCGCCTGCTCCGTGCGACTCTTCGAGGTCGCCCAAAACGAATCGCCGGCGCGGTCAATCTGATGAGAAGGCGTCGTGCCTGTTCCGATGCGCAGTTCTCTACCGAGCAGCGATCATCACTTCGCTCGCGAGCATGAGTGACGCCACGGACGCGGCGTTCTGCAATGCGACGCGCACGACCATGGTCGGATCGATCACCCCAGATGCCACGAGATCTTCATACAGCTCGGTGGCTGCGTTGTAGCCGAAGGAGTCCGACCCGGCGCGCACCTTGCTCACCACGACTGGCCCTTCCAAGCCCGCGTTTTGGGCGATCTGGCGCAAAGGCTGTTCGAGCGCCTGCTGAATCACGTGAAGGTCGTATCTCTGCTCGCCTTTCAGATCCAGGGCGTCCAAAACCGGCAGAGTTCGCAGGAGTGCGACGCCGCCTCCCGGGACGATTCCCTCGGCAACTGCGGCGCGTGTTGCATGCAGGGCGTCCTCCACGCGCGCCTTCTTTTCCTTGAGTTCCGTTTCCGTCGCGGCACCCACGTGGATCACCGCGACCCCGCCCGCCAGTTTACCGATGCGCTGCGTGAGCTTCTCGCGATCAAACTCCGATTCGGTGTCTTCCAGCTGCGCCCGGAGTTCTTTGGTGCGCGCGGCGACCGCCTCGAGCGTGCCTCCTCCTTCCACGAGCGTGGCCGTGTCTTTGTCCACGGTGACTTTCCTGGCGGTCCCCAGGTCGCTCGTTCGAAGCTTTCGAAGATCTTGTCCCAGGTCGTCGCTCACGCTCCGCGTGCCACAGAGGACCGCGATGTCGCTCATGACTTCTCGGCGCCGATTGCCGAAGCTGGGCGCCTTCACGGCGCACACCGCTAGGGTTCCTCTCAGCTTGTTGAGCACGAGGGTCGCGAGCGCTTCACCCTCCAGCTCCGAGGCGATGATCAAGAGCGGTCGGCTCAGTTCGAAGACTTCTTCCAGGAGTGGCACCAGGTCCTGCATGTTCGAAATCTTTTTTTCGACCAAAAGCACGAACGCATCGGAAAACACCGCCTCCATTCGAGCTTCGTCAGTGACGAAGTACGAGGACATGTAGCCGCGATCGATTTGCATGCCTTGGGTGAACTCGAGGGTCGTTTCCACCGAATCGGCCTCTTCGATCGTGACGACGCCTTCGCGTCCCACCTTCTCCACCGCTTCGGCGACGAGGCGTCCTACTGCTTGGTCTCCGTTTGCGCTGATTGTGGCCACTTGCTCCATCTCGGCGCGCCCTCGGATGGGCTTCGAGTTTTTCTGGAGCGCCATTGTGACAGCAAGCACGGCGGCATCGATGCCCCGTTTCAGTTCCATCGGGTCGACTCCGGCCGCGACGAACTTGGCTCCCTCGTCGAAAATGCCTCGAGTCAGAACGATCGCCGTCGTCGTCCCGTCACCCGTGGACTTTGCGGTCGTGGCGGCAACCTGTTTCACCATTTGCACGCCCATGTTCGAGAAATGGTCGTCGAGCTCGATCTCCGCTGCGACGGTTGCTCCGTCTTTGGTGATGAGAGGGGCACCGGCGCCGCGCTCCAGCCCAACGTTGCGACCGCGCGGGCCCAGCGTGACTTTGACCGCGTCCGCCAGCGAGGCCAGCCCCTTGCCGATTTGGGTCCGAGCGTCGACGTCGTAGATGATGTGCTTAGCTGACATGTTGGCCGCGCCATCCACTCTGGTGCGAAGCCGAGGTTTCGCGCACGACGGGGAGACGAGCGGCGCCCGCAAAGGCGTTGCCTTCTCGAGCGAGGGTGGCGGAGCGGAATGCCTGCTCGACTACGGTCGCGATGATGGCGCTTGTCATCGCCAAGACGACTGGAGCGAGCACCGGGAGATGGAGCGAAAGTTCTGTGAACATGAACCAGATCGATGCAAGTCGCACGCCAGGTTGCGAGGTGGCAAGAGATTCGGCTTTCGGGCGCCCGGTATCGGCCCGTTTCATCAAAATGATGAAGCCATCCCCCATGGGAGATCTGCCGTGCCCCGCAAGAACAGGGCCCGCTCGATCAGGTGGCTTCGTTCGCAGCGATCGGGGGTTGGTTGTTCCCCCCCGACTTGTCTGGCGCGTGAACGCTTTCGGTTACCGTCTCGTCTTCTGGCGACCCGGCGCTGTCTTCCGATCCTTGGCTCTCTGCTGGTTCACGGGAGAGCCACTCGGCAACTTGCCTGCGTTTGCTCGGTGAAAACACGAGGACCGCCGCGCCCCCGAGGGCCACCCCAGCGCTCAGGTACAGGAGCGAGCCGCCCAAGTGGCTGCGTCGTCGCTCCAATCCTACGGGGCGCAACAGATCGTCGAGCTCGAGGTCGCTCATGAGACGTTTGATTTCGTGGCCAGCAACGATGCTGGCCACGGTAAAGAGAGCTTTTGTTGGAAGGGACATGATGATTTCTTTCTCCGTGGGGCCAAAACCGACTGACCGCTCGACAGACAATCCTGCCCGGTGACGAGGTCGCGGGAACCATCCGGTCCACGCGGCGCCCCGGAGGCGATGAGTTCCGGCCGTTTCATCGATCAAAGCAAGACTCGCGCCACTGGCCGTTTTGCCCGCCGACGTGCCCGAGCTCACAGGCTGTTCACACGGCAGCTGGCGAATGGGCCTGCGCAGAGGCCGGTGCCCTTTCGCTTGACTCCATCAGCATGACTTGGGTGCGCGCCATTTCGATGGATGGACGATGGCAAAAGGAGATCATGCCTCTGTCTGTTGGAAGACGGGCTGGAGACAAGACCGGCTCCCTAGCCGAAGAGGCTGGCTCGCGCTGTCTCGCTGACTGGAACCGATTCGGGTTCAAGCGCGGAATCGGCCTCGTCGATGTGCCCCAGGAAGCGAGCCACCCAGGCCAGATCCCGCGTATGAAAGCACCCGATCTTGCTTGTCATGGTAAGCGGAACCGCCAACAGAGCGCCCAGAGGACCCAACAGGGCGGCCCAAGTTCCGACTGAGAGGATGACGACCAGGGGAGAGAGTCCGGCAGCGGCCCCCAGCCAGCGCGGCTCCAAATAGCTGCCGATTGCCAGGTTGATCACCAGGTATCCAAGCAGGACGATCAAGGCGAGCTCGGGCGAGTGGGTCACATAGGCGATGGCCACGGGCGGCACCCCCGCCAAGATGCTTCCCACGACCGGGATGTAGTTCAGCCAAAACGCAATCGCACCCCAAAGCGCTGGATTGGACAGCCCCGTTGCCGCGCAGATGGCAGCAGCGAGCACTCCCGTGAGGGCGGCCGTGAGCGCTTTGATCCCGAGATACCGCTGGGTGTCAGCCAGGATTCTCTGCCAACTCGTGTTTTCCCTGAGCGACAGTCGGCGGACGAGCGATGTTCGCTCAATCAGTCCGAAGAACGCAACCAATCCGGAAAGCATGGCGAACCCGATGACCTGGAACGAAAAGTCGATGACCGCCGACACGTCGGAGGCACGCAAGGAAAGCAGCTGCTGGCGTTGCACGAGGATCGCTGCTTGAGAGAGGTCATGTGAGGCAAACAGACGAGTCACCGCGGCTTGAAGGTTGGAAAGGGCAGCCTGATAGTGCGGCAGTTCCGCGACGACGGTCAGCATTCCCCAAACCAGCGTGCCTGCCGCAGCTGCGAGTAGGACCAGCATGGCCGCGAGCCCGGCCGCAATGGCGAGGACCGAGGGCACTCGCTTGCCTTCCAGCAGTCGGACGAGAGGCTGCACGCCTGCCGCGAAGAGAAACCCGAACAGGACGGGAAGTAGGACATTTCGAGACGAATGGATGCCGAAGCCGACGACGCACACCGCACCGCCGAGCAGCAGCGTCCGCGTGCCCCTACCGAAAGTCGCGACCGCGTTGGGCACCTCAGTCCCGTTCCAGGTGCACGGGCGTATAGCGGCCTTCGTCGTCATCTGACTCGGAGGCACGGTATCCGTAGCTCTTCAGCTTCCGGTAGAGCGTGGCCGACCCAATGCCTAGCTGCCGGGCGGTGTGTGTCTGATTGCCCGAGTTCAGATCGAGCGCCGCAAGGATGTAGTCTTTGGAAACATCCTGGAGCGGCCGGACCGAATCGAGCTTCTTGTCCTGGGTGCTGGGCGTGGCATGGAGGGCTTCCAGCGACATGTCCTCGAGTTCCACGCGACTCCCACGGGCCAGCACGACGCCTCGTTCCATGGCGTTCTCGAGTTCCCTGACGTTCCCTGGCCAATCGTGACTCAAGAGGCGTTCGGCCACAGCGGGGGAAAAACCCTCGATCTTGCGGTCCAGTCGCTCGGCCGACTGATGGAGAAGGGTTCGGGCCAGCGGTAAGATGTCCTCCCGACGCTCGCGCAGAGGTGGAACGAAGACTTCGACGACGTGGATTCGGTAGTAGAGATCTTCTCGAAAGTGTCCGCGCTGCACCTCCCGCGCGAGATTGGAGTTGGTCGCGGCCAGGAGCCGAATATCCACGGGGCGGGTTTGGCTCTCACCCACCCGCCGCACCTCCCGCTCCTGAAGGACGCGCAGCAACTTCACCTGCATGCGAGGAGAGATCTCGCTGATTTCGTCGAGAAGGAGAGTGCCGCCATGGGCCGCCTCGAAGATCCCCTCGTACGACCGAAACGCGCCCGAGAAGGACCCGCGTGCGTGACCGAAAAGCTCACTTTCGATGAGCTCCTCGGGGATTGCGCCGCAATTGATGGCCACGAATGGTTCGCGGGCACGAGACGATTGAGCGTGAATGAAGCGAGCGATTCGCTCCTTTCCCGTTCCACTCTCGCCCGTGATCAGGATGGTCGAATGGACGCTCGCGATTCGCTCGGCCAGCTCGGCTGTCTCGCGCATTTTAGGACTGTGGGTCACGAGCTCCGGGCTTTGCTCGCCATCATGAGTGCGCGGTCGCTCAGTTTTGGGGCGTGGCGGCTCCGAGAGGGCTTTGTTCGGCAGATGATTCGCTTGCTCGAGAAGGCGCTCGATGGATGCTTTTTCGTTGCCCGGCTGCATCCGGGCGGCCTCGGTCGCCCAGGCGCTTCGTGGTTGAGCGCGGAAGTGGCAAGCCGCATCTCCGCAGGCGAGGCACTCGTCCTCCAAGACCAAAGCGTCCATGTCTTCCTTCCGACTGAGATAGCCGCTGATAAAGCCGCTGGTGATCCAACAGACGGCTCGGTCGGCGCGGCCGTGCCGTGCGAGCTGGTGATTCGCCTCAGACGAGCGGAGGGAGATTCCCTCCGAGGACAGGGCCTTTTCCAGCCCCTCAGGCGACTGGAAGAGCCCCGACATCCGGCCGAGATGCGAGCCGGCCTTGCTCCAGGCCTCGTCGGAGGGCCACTCGAACTGGTCCCGAATTCGGTCGGCCAGGCTCCACCCCTGAGAATACCCGAGTTGCTCGAAGACTGCTCGCGCAGAAGCTTCACCGAAGTGGTGGACGAGGTGCTCTCTGGCGTCGCCCATTGCGCCTGCGTCCACGAGTAAGGCTGAATCCCCGGCGAAGCACAGCGCTCCGCCCTCGTCGCCGAACTTCAGAAGTTCACCCAACCCCAATTCTGCAAATTTCATGTCGCTTGCACTACCACACCGCAGCTGCGGCGCCCGTCTTGTCGACAGGG
>CAYTRQ010000058.1:0-18473 GCA_964440025.1 uncultured Polyangiaceae bacterium
TCGGCTTCGAAACCGCGCTCGACTACGTCTTTGCCTCGGCTTTTTTGCTGGTTTTAGTGCTGCGACCGACCGGAGGAAGATGAATGATTTCGAGAGAAAAGTGGTCTCCCTACCGACCACTTTTATGTGGTCGCAGCACTAGAAAGCCCGATTTTCAGGAGGATTCCCCCCTCCGCGTGACCCACTAGCCCTACCTCCAAAACGGCGCAGAGCCGGGAGGGAAGATGGCATTTCGAGAGGTCACGATGTTTGAAATCAAGGAGGTTGTTCGCAAATGGTTGATGGGCGATGGCGTCAAGACTGCCGCGCGATCGACGGGAGTCGATCCCAAGACAGCGCGTCGCTACGTGCGTGCTGCCGAAAGAGCCGGACTGAGCCAAGCGAGTGGCGTTGAGAGTCTCGACGATGAACGTTTTCTTGCGATTCTCGCCGCTCTCAAGACGCCCATAGCGCGACCGGAGAGCACAGGGCGCAAGCTCTGCGAAGCGCACCGGGACTTCATCGCGGGAAAGCTGAGCGCGCGGGTACGACTCACAAAAGTCCACCGTCTTCTTCAAAGGCAGGGCGTACTCGTCAACTATTCAATGCTCTATCGCTTCGCGGTCGAGGAGCTGGGATTCGGGAAGAAGTCTCCGACCGTGCCTGTAAGCGACGGGGAGCCCGGCAAGGAACTCCAACTCGATACAGGGCAATTCTTGCTCCCGGAGCCGGACGGGAGCGGTCGACGACGACGCGTCAAGGTTTTCATCTTTACGCCAAACGTCTCTCGCTATCGCTTCATCTACGTGAGCGAAAACGAGACGACCGAAGCCGCAATCCGCGCGTGCGAAGCTGCCTGGGAGTTTTACGGCGGAGTCTTCGAAGTGCTCTTGGTCGACAACACCAAGGCGATCATCAAGCAGGCCGACCCTTTGGGGGCGATGGTGGGCGATACCTTTCTCGAGTACAGCCAAGAGCGCGGATTTGTCGTCGATACGACACGCGTGCGCGATCCCAAGGGCAAAGGCCGCGTCGAGCGGTCCGTGCGTCACACTCGCGATGATTGCTTTGCAGGCGAGCACATCTGCGACATCGAGGGTGCGCAGCGGCGAGCCGTGTACTGGTGTAGGCACGAGTGCGGGATGAGTCGTCACCGAACGACACAGCGCATGCCTAAGGAGCACTTTCTCGAGGTCGAAGCGCCTTGCCTCAAACCGGCTCCTAGTGAGCGGTATGATATTCCTCAGTGGGCGACACCGAAAGTAGCGCGAGACTACATGGCGCAAGTGGCGACCGCATTGTATTCGCTCCCTACCAAGTACATCGGGCAGCGCCTCAAAGCGCGAGCCGATACCCAAACGGTGCGATTTTACAAGGATGGCGCGGTCGTGAAGGTCCATCCCAGACAGCCGAAAGGCGGGCGGAGCATCGACCGCAACGACTTCCCCGCGCACAAGCAAGCGTACGCGATGCGCGACGTGGAATTTCTCCAACGGCAAGCGAGCGAACACGGCGAAGTGATCGGACTCATGGCAGCGAAGCTACTGGAGGGACCTCTTCCGTGGACCCGGATGCGACAAGTGTATGCCCTACTGAGCCTGGTCAAGCGCTACGGAGCCGAGCGCGTCGAGCCGGCGTGCAGCCGAGCGCTGCGGGCTTCGATGCACAACATCCGAAGGCTCCAGCGCATGGTCGAACAAGACGTACCCGAAGAGCCCGAACGTATGGCCCAGGTCATCACGCTCGGGCGCTACCTGCGGCCCACAAATCACTACGCAATCAAGCGTCCTGACAAGGAGAAACAATGAGCACGAACATCACCATCGAACCCGAACTGAAAACCCTTTTGAAACGCCTCCGGCTGAGCAAGTTGCTCGACACCTTTTCCTGAGCGCCTGGCGAACGCTCGAACGCAGAAAATTACCCATCAGGATTTTCTCATGCTTTTGCTCAGCGACGAGGTCAGTCGCCGCGACGCCGCAGCGGTGACTCTGCGGGCTCAGCGAGCCCACATCGATCCGGACGCGCGCTTGGAGCGCTGGGACGACACGGCAGCCGTCGACTACGACAAGGAACTGCTCAATGAACTCGTCTCTCTCCGCTTCGTGGAGGCTCACGAGCACGTCGCCATCGTCGGGCCAGTCGGCGTGGGTAAGACATTTCTCGCACAAGCTCTGGGGCACGCTGCGTGTCGTCGTGGCTACTCGGTCTTGCACAACCGCTTCGACCGAATGATCAAGTCGCTCAGGCACTCACGCCTGGACAACAGTCATGAAACCGAGCTCAGAAAACTCCTTTCCGTCGACCTGCTGATCATCGACGACTTTGGCCTCGACGCGATGGACGCCATGGAGAGTCGTGACGCCTACGAGATCTTCACAGAACGTCATCGAGCGGGATCGATCGTGGTCACCTCCAATCGAGGTCCTGACGAATGGCTCGCCACCTTTGCCGACCCGATCCGAGCGCAAGCCGCTATCGACCGCTTCACCAGCAACGCCTACGACCTGGTCATCGAGGGCGAATCGTACCGAAGCCGTCAGAAACCCACCCTCAACAAGAAGTCAAAAACTAGCCCCCGAAAGAAATCCTGAGTCACTATCCCAACGTCACGCGAAGCACGGAACCAGGGGGGGAATCCTCATGAAAAGCTGGGGTCCATTACTCGTGAAAACCGACAACTCGTACTTGAGATAGGCATGAATCTTTCCCCGCGTGCTTTCACGCAGTGCAACCCCTCCAATCGCACGCTCAATGGTCTGGGGGGAAAGCTCGCACCCTCCCGAAACCCTGTAGATGGAGCGTTCCTCAACAAGCTTCGCCAGCAAAGGGCGAAGCTTCTGGCTCAAAGGAAAGGTGGCTGACTTTGAAGTTTCGTTTTTCTTGGACACTGATGTCTCCTGACCGCCTTGAATAGGCGACTGATTAGAAGGACTCGATACCCACGAGCACCCCTTCGGTCATGAGCCCGGCAGGCCGGGCACGGGTAGGACACCCCGTGCCCCTCGCCACAATGACCTGTGCATCAGCCCATGTCCTCCAAGACCTTCTTCAGATCCCGACTAACGATGGGTGCCAACTTCGCTTCGACGTAGTCACTGGTGGACTCGTCGAGGCTGCCTCTCAGCATCTTCAGCTTCTTGGCGAAGCCGATGCTCACCGAGAAGGTCATCGGCACCTTTTCTTCGGTGGAGGCCGTCTTCTTGGAGCGGCCACCTTTCTTGTTCTTCCGAGTTTTCTGCCCGCTCGGATCGGGGCTGGTGGTGGTGGTTTCGGGGTTGGTGGTGCCCGTTTCGGGCGACGTTTTCTGTTCCATCAACCGGTGTAGGAAGACGGACACCCAGATCTGACGGTGAAGTCAGAATTTCTTTGAGATTTCTGCTCGCGGATGCGGAAACGGCAGAAGTCCCAGGTGCTTGTGAACTTCTGGGATTCCAGAGAAGCAAGGGGAACCGGTTCTTCGAGACGCCCGGGAAGCAGAAGACGTCGATTTCTCGAAGTTCGAGGTCAGATCGCAACCGCGTAGCCCCTACACGGGGCATGAACAACAGAATCAAAGAAGAAGGGTCGGTGAGGGCAGCCCTTATCATCTCCAAGGAGAGCCCCAACACAGTCGAACCAGGAACCGCTATCGGTTACTGGAGCAGGGAAATCATCGAGGAAGCTCGACGACGTGGCGGCTTCCCCATCGTGAAGATCATGTGGCCCGAAGACCTGGAACTTCTGGCCACCAAGGCGGGAGCAAAGGTTGCCACCAAGGTAGCCAACGACAACTTGGTGAAATCAAGGAACGCCGCTGACCTGATTCCTCTCTCGGATGACGCCCTGGTCGATCAGAACAACCCAAGGGTTCCCAAAAAGTGGTTCATGAGAGCGGCCAAAGCCGGCCGGTTCCCCTGTAGCAAGGAAGGGCGCGAGTACATTGCACGCTGGGGAGATGTCCGTGCCGCCCTTGCGCTGGAGAACATGACTCCCAAGGTTCGCAAAGCGGGCCCGAGAGACAACCTCCGAGAGGTTCTTGGCCTCAAGAAGAAGGGGTGAGGCGTGGGACGCAGAAAAACAGGAAGCGTCTACGAGTCACGGGGTGTCTGGTACGCATCGCTCACCATCAATGGGAAGAAGAAGTCAGCTCGAATGCCCTGGGCATCCGACAAGCAGAAGGCTTCCGAGAGGGCCCGGGAGATCCAGGACATCCTCGACTCGATGGGAGCGGGTAGCACGGGATCCCTGGCAATCCGCTTTGCCAAGGAAGCTGCATTGGCCAGCCCGGACAGCGTCAAGGAGATCGCTCTGCTGGCCAAGGAGTTCGGCTCCGGCAAAGAGGAGGAGGTCGAACCCGTCGTCGGTAACATGCAACCGGTGGGTCATCACATCACCTTTGGTGAGGTTGCGGACCTGTGGACCACCGGTGACTTGGCCCGACGTTTTCGGCAGGTGCGAGACATCAACCACGACAACAACAAGACTCGCCTCCGGGACTACATCCTGGATGTCCGACACGGTGGCAAGAAGCTCCGCGATGTTCCCATTCGCGACTTCACGAAGGCTCACGCCGATGAGGTTCTTCGACAACGAAAACTGGAAGACACGATGGTACCCCATGTCGCACAGATTGTGTCTAAGGTCCTGAACTTGGCGGTCAATCCACTGGGTCTGATCCCGGTATCACCGTTGCCCAGAGGGTGGGTCCCGCAGGCCGAAGAAATCCAGAAGTCGGCGTTCCTTTTTCCGTCTGAAGTTGCACGGCTCCTTGGCTGCCCTGAAGTGCCGCTTGTCCGGCGTGTCTTCTACGCCTTTGCCCTCAACGAAGGCACGCGTCGTGGGCGTCTTGTGCCCCTGGAGTGGGCCAAGCTGACGGAAACTCCTGGCGGTCGGGACAAGGTCATGTGCCGGGTAACCGGAACACGGAACAAGCCTCCAGTACGATGGATTCTGAATGAGGATACCGCCCGGATGCTTCGGGCCTGGCGGACGCTCTGTCCCTCCGATGTCTTGGTGTTTCCCACCGAGGCAGTACCCAGGTACCGCCGTCGTAGGGCAGGTCAGCCCATCGCGATGAGCAAATATGCGGAGAGGCTCCGGGCCGACCTCTTGAAGGCTGGGGTGACTCGGGCGGACTTGTTCAACTCCGACGACGGATACCCTCGGCTCAAGGGGCATGACCTCCGAGCTGGGTACGTCATCTACTCCCGTGAGTCGGGGGACTCCGACAAGCACATTTCCCAAAGAACAGGGCACACCACCAAAGCCATGATCGACAAGTATGATCAGGCGTCTGCGATCCTTGCGGACTCAGGGTGCGTCGAGCTGCCACCCGTCGATGAAATGATTCCCGAGATCAAAGAGGCCCTGGCCAAGCTGGATACATGAATCGTCGGCATATCGTCGGCAAAGAAAAACGGGTCACCCTCTCAGAGGACGACCCGTTTCTTCGTTTGTGCTGATTTCAGCTTCGTGCGCAAGGAGGGACTTGTGGCCGCAAGACGGAAGTGACGAGCCGGCTGTAGCTTGCCAAACAAAGCCGCATCCTGCTGCACTAGGCCCCAAGTCCCGCTTGCGCACAGACAGGTGTCAGCCTTGCTCAGGGCAGCCTCACCGAGTGAGGCGGCTGGCCTGAGCCAGGCTGTCGTGGTGCGCAAGGAGGGACTTGAACCCCCACGGGTTACCCCACCGGAACCTAAATCCGGCGCGTCTGCCAATTCCGCCACTTGCGCGTCTGTGGAGACCGATTGTTTTTGTCGATCAGTCGTTCGAGGCTCGGCAAAAAAGATAGAGCCCCCACGTGGGGGCAGCCGGGCCTTGGCTGCGCACCTAGCAAGAGTTGGCACGTCTGCCAATTCCGCCACTTGTGCGTCTTGGATCAGCAGCAACCCGCCTGCGCGCCTGAAGCCGTCAGAGCTGGCGCGAGCAGCAACCTGTCTCTGCGCAGGGAGCCATCGGAGGTTGCCTGTGATCAGCAACCTGTCTCCGAGTGGAGAGCCGTCAGAGTTTGCGTGCGAGCAGCAACCCATCTCCTACCGGCACGAGGGAGGCGTCGACGCGGCGATCCTGAATGACGAGTCGATTGACTGCTCGGAGTGCGCGTGTGGATGCCTTCTGATCGGTCGGATCGGCAACGGAACCACCCCAGAGGGCATTGTCGAATACGATGACTCCCCCGCGGCGGAGCAACCGGAGGCAGGATTCGTAGTAGGTGGGGTAATTTTCCTTGTCTGCGTCAATGAACGCAAAGTCATAGCTCGAGGCCTCTCCGGCTTGCAGTCGTGCGGCGAGAGTCTCCGCTGCGGGCGCGAGAACCAGCTCGAGCTTGTGCCCGACGCCAGCCTTGCGGAAATGCTCCTTGGCGATGTCGGTCCATTCCTGGCTGACGTCACAACCGAGAATCGAGCCGTCCTCTGGCAGGGCGAGCGCGGTCCATAGGGCGCTGTATCCGGTGAAGACTCCCACTTCGATCGTATGACGCGCACCGATCAGGCGCACGAGCCAGCTCATGAAAGCTCCCTGGTTGATGCCGATCTGCATCTGAGAGAGCTCCAGGGGAGCCGTCACCTCACGAAGCTCGCGGAGGACTTCGTGTTCGGTCGTCATCTCACGGAGGTAGCTGTCTAAGGTGCCACCGAGGCCGACACTGGCACGCGTCATTTCCGACGTTCTCCCTGGCTGGCAAGGTGGGGGCGTGCCATTTCCCATTTCCCGCAGGGGTCGAATTGGCTCTCGCCAGAACCAAACGGACATGCGTTGGTGCCTGTTCGGTGCAAACGGGAGAGCGTGCTCTTCATCGTGATCGAGAAGGATGCTCTATGTTCTTCCTGAGCGAAACGAGCGCGCGTCATTTTCAAGGGATCTCCTTTTCATAGATCCGATAGCGCTTGTAGACGGCGCCGCCAGCGGTCTTGATGAGTGAATTGACCGGTCCGTTGTCTTCCACCGTCCAACTGAGCTCTGCCCACTTGTAGCCGCTCTCGTGCCCGCGTCGGTTCAGCTCGGCAATGAGTCCCAGGGCAAGGGGCATGTACTTCTTCTGTTTGCGGTAGGTGTTTTTGATGCCTAGCAAGGCCACCCGTGCGGACTCGGGGCGTTTGAGCTTCAAGCGGAACAGCAACTTGGCTACTTTGAGTGGATCGAGCTTTCCGGAGAAGTCGTGGATGGCCTCGTTCAGATTGGGGACGGCCAGGGCCATTCCCGCCAGATCGCCGTCGATTTCGCACACGATGGCGATGGCTGGATCGATGAGCAGGGAGAGCTCGGTGCGAAGTTGATGGGCTTCAGCGGGGGTCATGGAAACGTGTCCCCAATTGCCACGCCAAGCATCGTCTTGGATCTCGATGAGCTGATCCATTTCCGAGCCGAGATCGACCTGACGGAAGACTACGCCTTGTTCCTTCATTTCGCGCAGGGCTTTCTCTGCACGTCGTGGCATTTGTCCCGTAACGTCCCAGCGCCAAGCTAGAACATCCTTGGCTTTTTCCAGGCCGATCTTTCTATAAACGGCATCCTGGTAAGCTCGGGAGTGAGGCATCATCACCATAGGAGGGGTGGAGAAACCTTCGACGAGAACACCGATCTCCTGGTTGATCGAGAGATTCATCGGTCCTCGAACTTTAGTTATGCCCCGTTGCTTATGCCATTGTGATGCTGCGTTGAGAAGTGCCTCGGCGACGTCCGCGTCATCTACGGTATCGAAGAACCCGAAGAACCCCGTGCGATCGTCGTAGCGACGCAGGTGTTCTCGATCGATTTGTGCGGTGATGCGCCCGACGAGCTCTCCAGCCCTACGGGCGGTGAAATAGACCCCCTCGGCATGCTGAAAAAATGGGCTCTTGGGTGAGAGCCGGTCTTTGACCATCATGCGCAGTGGGGGGATCCAGTTTGGGTCGTCGCGAAATACGGTTCGGCCGACCGCAAAAAAGTCTGCGAGTTCGGTCCCGAGCTGATGAGCGCGGATTTCGATGTCGGACATGCAAAGCCTCTCGACGCCGTAGGCAACACGGGGTCTCGCTCGGAAGCAAGAGCGGGACCCACAAAGTTGTCGCTCCAAACACAAAGTCGTCGATCCAAAAGGAGCGGCCGGATTTTCTGGATCTAACGCGACGCGTCGCGATCTTCCTCTCGAGGGTGCACGACGCAGTGTTCCCCCTCCGCAGGATCTCTCTCGAGAGGCTTTCCATAGGGAACTTCTCCGCTGCCTTCGATGATGACGCTGCCCCCCGGCTTGGGTCGGGGTATGATGGCTCCTTGGGTCAAGGGCCGTCCTACTGCGGCGGCCTCGACCAGCACCACGACATCCGTTCCTCGGACTTGGTAGCCCATGTAAGACGCGGCTTTGGCAGTGACAGGGCAGCTGACTCCCTTGGAGCTCAGCCCGACAACGAGTTGCGTGGTGCGATCGATCTCCGGCGGGGCTTGTCTCCAACTGAGTCCCTCGCTGTTCGGAGTGCCCACCACGACGGCAAGGCAGTGGCAATCCGGGGATTGCCCCTTGGCCATTTGCAGATCGTGGCGTGCTCCCAAGAGGGCCGTCTCCGTCTTGCCCGCGGTCGATGCGTTGGAGTCTTTTGATGTACTCGAGTCTTCCGGAGTGCTGGGCTGGTCGAAATCGGGTTCTCCCGGATTGCTGGGATCGGGTTCCAGGCCGTCCCAGGCGGTGTCGCTCTCGCTATCGAAGTTCACCTCTTCCTGCCCATTGCTCGACGCGCTTGCGTTGGCCTCCGTCTGGACGGAGCCCTGACACCCTATGAACAGGAGGCTGGAGATGGAGATGGTTATCCAGCTGCGTTTTGCCGGCGGCATTGTGGCAAACAGAGAATGCTCGCGCATGATGCCGATCGTTTCATCGGAACGCCGAAACCGGCAAGTTCCTCGCGGTCCTGCCTCAACTGCGAGGGCAGCAAGAGGTCGCGGGCAGCAAGCGGGCTGAACGTACGGAGCGTCCTGTGGCAGAGCACGTGGAGCGACCCCGAGCGGCCTGTGTGGCAGACTTCAGCCTTCGAGGACGTCTCGGAGTTCTTCGACGAGCTTCTTTGCCTTGCGGCTCAGCTTGCGAGGGACTTCGACTTCGAGCAGCACGTGCACGTCGCCGCGGCCCCGTCGATCCAGGCGGGGGACGCCTTCGCCAGAAACCGTCAGGACGGTTCCTGGTTGTGTTCCAGCTGGCCATTTCACGTCCACCGTGCGTTCATCCGGCAGTGTGATCTGTGTCTTGCCGCCCAAAGCAGCGTCGGCAAAAGACACTCTGTGCCGCGTTCCGATGTCGAACCCGTCGCGTTCAAAATCCTCGTGGGGCTCGACCTCTACGTCAACGTAGAGATCTCCCTGTGGTGCTCCCGTCATCCCGGGCATGCCTTTTCCCGAAACGCGCAGGCGTTGATCGCTATCGATGCCGGCCGGGAAAGTGACGAGAACCTTGCGTTGCTGTTCGACGTAGCGCCGCCCCCGGCAATCTTCGCAAGGGTCGGAGATGACCTGCCCAGTCCCGCGGCAATTGGGGCACGTCGAACTGAACATGATGAACCCGCGTTGCGTCGCGGTCTGTCCGGTCCCACCGCAACCAAGGCAGGTTTTCGGAGTCGAACCCTTCTTGGCGCCGGAGCCCTCGCAGGTTTCACAGGGTGCGGGGCCGCTGACCGTGACTTCTTTTTTCACGCCCTCCATGGCTTCACGGAGCGTGATGGTGCTGCGCACGCGAATGTCCTGTCCTCGCGAGGGCCCTCGCTGGGCTCGTCCACCACCCATGCCCCCGAAGAAATCGGAGAACATGTCCTGGAAGTGGGAGAAGATGTCTCCCATGCCCGCGCCGTCGAAGTCGAAGCCTCCGCTGCCCATCGAGTGGCCGAAGCGGTCATATTGAGCTCGCTTTTCCGAGTCCGAAAGCACCGTGTAGGCCTCGGTGGCTTCCTTGAACTTCGTCTCGGCTTCGGGGTC
This sequence comes from uncultured Polyangiaceae bacterium, assembly GCA_964440025.1. Taxonomy (GTDB): domain Bacteria; phylum Myxococcota_A; class Polyangia; order Polyangiales; family Polyangiaceae; genus NIC37A-2. The sequence goes on from CAYTRQ010000058.1 coordinate 9,901, forward strand.
GTCCTTGTTCCGATCAGGATGAAATTTGAGCGCGAGCTTGCGATAGGCCCGACGGATTTCGTCTTCCGTGGCCGACCGCTCCACGCTGAGAACCTCGTAGTAGTCGCGCTTCTGGCTCATGGGGCCCGGCGAACCTATGTCCTTACTGTTCTTTGTAAAGGGGGGCCGACGCGAATCGGGTCAGTTCGGACAATCGGGGGGCCGCACCGACACCGGCCCGGTGACATTCACGTTTCGCGGTTCCCCCGCGGATTTCGTGGGTCATCTCCCCGGGCTCAGGTCTCGGGAACCCCCGAGGGCTTGTGACAGTCCAACGCGCCGGTCACCGACTCTGACACTCAAGCTCTGACCCGGACCGACAACGTCGGCACATCATGAAGGACTTCTGTGGGACGCGTTTTAGAGGACTTTTTGCTCGAGCGCGTGTCCAGTCTCATTCGAGGTGAAGGGGTGAGATGTGATGAATATCACACTACGTCGAGAGTGGGTTGTGTTTATCTCATTGGTGGGTGATGTGATGTTTTAAAAGTATCATATGAACCAAAAGGTTTTGGGTCTTACCCGAGAGGCGGGTAAGGCAAGTGAAATCCCCTCCAGAGGGGAGATGTTAGAGTTTTTGGTTGGCTGACCGACCGCTATCCGGCATCAGTTCTTTGTCGATGCTCGATTGCGACACATTGGCTCTTTGCAGATCGGTGCTTCACTGTTACTCTTGCGACTGCATTTGAGGATCTGCCTCAAACCGGCCCGATGGGGCCTGGTCGTACCGTGAGTTGGTGGTGCCGACCGGCATCTGCAAACACATTCATCAACTGAGGGGCTACTGGGGGGACTATGGCAGTGAAACTGCTGAATCGTGCTTTGGTTCACAAGCGGGACTTGGCCAATGTGTTCGTCGGGCAGCCGGAGCGTGTCGATGAGCTCCACTTTCGCACGCCTTCGAGTTTTCCGTTGGATCACGGGACCTACAACGATGCGCTCAGCGGCTTGAGCGCCGCCGGGTTCCTGATCGAGGTGGCCCGTCAAGCGAACCTGGCGATCAGTCACCAACACTATGGAGTGCCCTTGGATTCGGGCTTCCTGGTGGCGAGCATCGATTGGGATTTTCCAGCAAGAAGGCCGTTTATCGCAGGTTCGCTCGAGCCATTTGACGTGCACACGACGGTCCTCGAGACGGCAGAGAGGAAGGGCGAACTGAGCGCACTCAAAACCCGCACTCACTTCGTCGATGCGCAGGGACACACGTTTTTGTCCGGCGGTGCCAGCTTTCTCATCAGCACTCGAAAGATGACGACTCGCGTCGTCGCCGCGGACGGCCCAGAGGTAGCGCCTTGTGCGCCGGAGCTCGTTCAGGTCAGCCGCTTGGAAAATGTGCTCGTCGGCGCGCCGGTACAAGATGAAGCGACCCGGGAAGAACGACAACCACTCGTTGTCAATCGACGGCACCCCTATTTCTTCGAGCACGAAAACACTCACGTCCCGGGTATGATGCTGCTCGAGGCCGCCAAACAGGCGGCCGTGAGCTCCGCACTGCGACGTTTTCCGATGCTCGCCGGGCACTATGGTGATCTGTATCGAGGAGAAATCCGGTTTTCGCGGTTTGCCGATCTTCGGAGTGTCACTTGGGTGCTCGCCCGTTTTGGCAGTCTGATGGAGTCCGAGGGAGGGGCGCGGGCGGAGGTCACTCTCGAGTTTTTCCAAAGGCAGCGCTGTATCGGGGAAGTTCGCGGTGCCATCGGCTTCACGGAGGTCGATGAAGCCGTAGTGGGCTCCGCCATCCTGCGGCACCAGCTTGAGGTCCAGCTTTCGCAAGCGGCAGCCGATCTGCCCATGTACGGAGCGTTCGAATGAGCCGAGCGCGCATTGCCGTCGTCGGCGGAGGGATTTCCGGGGTGGCCACTGCCTATTACTTGAAGAAGGCGGGGCTCGAGCCGGAGATCATCGAGCAAAGCAGCGCGCTCGGCGGGCGCGCGGGCTCGGCGACGCTGGGAGACCGGGTGATCGATATCGGGGGGAAGAATATCGGTCGCCGCTACGCCTTGTTTCGCGAGTTCATCGCCGACCATGGTTCGCCGCCTCTCGAGTTCTTTGGAATCAATTCCTCGACGGTGCGCAGCGGCAAACTGCACACCATCGACTCGCAAAAGCGGTTCTCCTCGCTGCTCGCCCTGCTGCGACTCGTCGGTGTGAGGGACTTCCTCCAGCTCGTTCGCCTCGCACGCCTTGTGCACAAGCACCCCGAGGAAGCACTTTTGGGTGGACCCTACTTCTCGGCCATGTCGGAAAAGCGGGACCACGCGACTTTGCCGACGTACTTCAACCCGCGCACGGTCGAATCGTTTTTGCGCCCTATCACTCTGCGCATGAATGGGGCCGAGCCGGACGAGTACTACTACGGCTGCCTTGGATCGAACATCAAGATGTTGATCGATAAATACGATCAACTCACATTCGGGATGTCCGACTTGCTTGCGCGCTTCCAGAAGGCCGTCGTGGCGCGTCTCGGTACCACCGTGCGCCAGCTGCAATCCAACGGCTCCCGAACCCATCGTCTGCTCCTGGAAGACCGCGACGGGACGAGTCAATGGCATGACTACGACCACGTCGTGCTAGCGTTGCCGGCGCCCTGCAGTGCGCGCTTGCTCAACGATCAAGTCCTCACGCCTGCTTTGGACGGCGTTGCGTACTATCCTGTGACGCTTATCGTCGCGCGCTACGCACGGCCGATCTTCGACGCGCAAGTGCGTGCTATCGTTTTCGATCAGGAAACCGCCCTGAGTAACGCTGGCAGCTATGGACGTGAGAGTCGAGATATCGTCCGCTACACGCTGAGCGGCAGGAAGGCCCGGGAGCTCGATGCCAATCTGAGCTCTGAGGAAGTGCTAGCACTCGCCGAACGAAGCCTCCGTCGTTATGTCGACGTGAGTGAAAAAGACCGGCTGGACTTCATTTGTCGTCGTTTCGACCACGGTCTGTGCGCCTACAGTCCCTACCATCATCGGTTGCTAGAGACCATTCGCAGCTGGGAGCAAGACCACCCCGGTTTGGTATTAACGGGAGACTACATCGCAGGGGCGTCGATCGAGTCCTGCTTCGAGGCTGGCCGAGACGCCGCACAACGTACCGTTCAGGCGTTGGAGACGTCGGCCGAGGTTGGAGCGCCCTCGCCTGAACCTCTCTTCTCGCACGACGGGCAACCTCACGAATCCCACAACGAGCGCCCCAGCGAACCATCCAAGCTGATTTCGGCGCCCTGAGCCGGGCGTTTTCCCTGACTTCCTTCCGAGCAACCCTAGCAATCATGGAGTCATGATGACAGATCTATCGGTTTTATCGACGCAACCTGGTGGCACCGCGGCCCCGAAAAGCTCCAAGTTTTATCTCGGGGCGGGTGCCAAGGACTACTACCCGTACAGGGAGGTCAACACCTGCCCGATGTACATCATCCCCAACTTCGGCACGCTCGAGTGGGACAAACCAACGCCGGACAGTGTGCAGAAGAACTTCAATCGGCTCCAAGATGCCGACGACGCAATCTATTCCGAGTTGATGATGTACATTCACGTGCCCTTTTGTACGTCGTACTGTCACTACTGCAACTTCGCACGGGACCGTTTTCCTTGGCGAGATCATTCCGTGCTCGACGAGTATACCGATTATCTCATTCGTGAGATCGACTTTTACATGGATCGGGTGCCATACGTGCACACTCGCAAGATGACGGCCATGTACGTTGGGGGCGGAAGTCCCTCGACGCTCGGGGCCCGGAACATCGACCGACTCCTGACGCATTTATCCAAGAGACTCCCCAATTGGGAGAATCTCGAGAAGACGTTCACCGGGGAGCCCAAAACTCTCAAGGACACAGGCATCATCGATGTGCTCGTCAATCACCGTGTGCAACGAATTACCTTTGGCATTGAGAGTCTCAACGAGACGCATCGCAAGTACATCGGTCGCACCGACAAGGTCGGGGACATTGCGGCCGTGTTCGAGGGCCTCGAGCGCGCGGGTTTCAAGGGAGATACTTGCGCGGACTTCATGTTCAACCATCCCGGTCAAACCTTCGAGCAAATGGTCGAGGATTTGGATCAAGTCCTCGGGATCTACCAGCCCACGGAGCTCGACACGTACAATACGATTTACGTGCCGTACCGACCGCTCCACAAACTCGTGCTCAAGGGGAAGGTGCCACAGCCGGCCAACATCCGAGAGCTGATGCGCATGCGTGAGCATCTGTATGATACACTGCTCGACGCGGGCTACTACAACCCCATTGCCGAGACTTATTCCAAGTATCAAGAGCGCACACAGTATCAAACGGCACATTGTGCGCGGCAGGACATCATCGGCATTGGTATTGGTGCGCGAGGGAACCTGAAAGACTTGGTCTCCATCAATCCCTCGGATCGCCATGAGTGGAAAAAGAACATCGATGAGCGTGGATACTCCACGCAAACCTTGCAACCCATCGGTCGCGAAGGGGTGCTCAAGCGTATCATGGTGATGTGGCCTCGCTACATGAGTCTCAGCAAGAAACTCTTTCAGAGCTACTCTGATGTGAAAGGGTTTGCCGTTGTCCGAGAGATCTTGGAAAAGCATCTCGAGCTGGGACTGTGCGACGAAACCGAAACCAGCTACGAGATGAACAAGTTAGGTGTGTTGTGGCACCCGAACATGCAGTGGGACTACATGCACCCGGACCTGAACATCTGGGGTAAGGCGATCGGTAATCATTTCAGCGAAAAGCAAAGGCATTGGGACGATGATGAACGATTTCGTCACACCGTCACAACACGCTTCATGGACTACTTCACCGACAAGTATCCCCGCCTCATGAAGTAGGAGAGGATGTTGTGATCATCGACGATGCTACGATTCCGCGCTTGCCGCGCCACTACTACAGACGATCGTGGTTCGGGGGACTGACGTTCATCGCCTACGCACTGGGGCTCTGGTGGGGGGCTGCTGGTTGCGCGTTGTTCATTTTAGAACGCGGTTCGTGGCCGGTAGCGCTTCGTCTCGTCGTGGCGCTGGCATTGTGGTTCGTTGCGAGCCAAGGCATCCACTTGTTGGGATTCGTGGGGCACGAAGGATTTCACTTCAGTCTCCTCCCGGGCAAGCGGTGGAGCGCTGTGGTCGGGATCCTGGTTTCGTCGATGACTGTGGTGTTCTTTCAGGCCGGAGTTGCCATCGACCACTTCAATCACCATCGCTACACCAATCGGGCCGGAGATCCGGACTTGGAACTGTTTGGTTCCTCGCGCTCGTTCTGGCAGCGGCTTTTTCTGGCGCGTACACGTGCCAACAGACGTTTCATGCGGGACGTGGTCAAGCTGCTGCTGGGTCGCCCCCTGGGAATGGATGAGCGGCGGTTGCCGTTCCCGCGGCGGGTGTACGAGCGTTTTGCATGGTTCAATGTCCTCTGCGCGCTCGGCTGGGCCACGTGCTACGCCATGCTTGCCGTCAGTGACGCGCGCGCGGCAGCTTGTCTCCTGCTAGCGCCATTTATCGTGGCCAACTTGTACTCCGGCCTGCGACCGTACCTCGAGCACGATGACACAGACGATTCCGTGCTGGGTTGCGCTCGTTCCCGAACTCATTGGTTTTTCTCGCTGCTTTATTGTGGGAACAACTTCCATCTCGAACATCACCTGTATCCCTCGGTGCCCTGCTACCGACTCTTCAAGGTTCACCGTTTTCTCGTCGAAAACGGCTATATTGCCAGCACTCATCGCGGCTTCGAGCCGGCCTTCCTCGGTGCCTATCGGCATGCGGGTTCGCGTCATCAGTATGGCGTACGGACCCAGGATGGCCTCCGGGTGCAGGACTTCGCGGTGCCTTCCAAGATCTCATGAAACTCTCTGTCCCCATGTTCGTTCAACCTTCCATTCCTCATTCCGCGGTTCGGGGTGCTTCCTCCGCAGATGTCCTGGCCAACGAGGGCGCAGAGGCGCCCAGCGCGCTGTATGATTCGCTGCGTGAGGCGTGGCGTGCTCAGCCCTTTCTGTCCTATGAAGAGCGAAGGCAGGCGCTGCTGGCGCTGCGCCATTCGATCGCGCGGTATCAGCGCGAACTGATCGATGCAGCTCATGAGGACTTCGGTTGCCGCTCGGAGTTTACGACGAAGCTGGGCGATGTGTTCACGATACAAAGTGAGCTCGATTATTTGCTCGCGCGCCTCAAGCGATGGATGAAGCCGTCACGGCGCCAGGTTGCTCTCGAGTTTCAGTGGGGCTCGGCGCAAGTCCAGTACCAAGCTCTTGGCGTCGTCGCCGTGATTGCCCCTTGGAACTACCCTTTTCGGCTTGCCCTGGGGCCGCTTGCCGCGGCGCTTGCAGCGGGCAATCGTGTGCTTCTCAAGCCATCGGAGTTCGCGCCGCGTTGTGGGCGCCTCATGCAACATGTGCTCACCGAGACGTTTCAGCCGGAGCTCGTTCGGGTGATTTTGGGCGACGCGGAAACGGCGGCCTCGATGTGTCGCCTTCCCTTTGATCACGTGTTCTTCACTGGCTCGACCGCAGTGGGTCGAGCTGTCATGCGCGCGGCGAGTGAGCACCTGACTCCCGTGACGCTCGAGCTAGGAGGCAAGTGCCCCGCGATTGTGGCGAACGGCTATCCCCTTGGTCACGCCGCCAAGCGCATCATGGCCGGCAAGCTCTTCAATGCGGGGCAGATGTGCATGGCTCCGGATCATGTGTGGATCCACGAAAGTCGGCTCGAGGCGTTTATCGCGGAGGCCGTGAGCGCGTCCCGAACGCTCTACCCATCGCTCGCCGAGAACGCCGACTACACATCCATCATCAACGAGGCACACTACGGGCGTGTCCTCGCCCTCATCAACGATGCCCGCGAAGCTGGGGCTCGGGCTGTTGCGGTCAACCCCGCAGAAGAGCCGCTTGCTCCCGAATCCCGCAAGATCGCGCCGACCCTGCTCTGGAACGTCGACGAGACGATGGACGTCGCGCAGCAAGAGATCTTCGGGCCGGTACTGCCCATCCACACTTATACGTCTCTGGATGATCTGTTGCTGAACCTTCGGGAAAAGCCCTCGCCACTCGCGCTCTACTACTTCGACGAAGACGAGCGTCGTGCGCAGCACGTGATCCAAAATACTCGCTCCGGCGGCGTGTGCATCAATGACGTCGTGCTTCACAGCCTACAGAACGACCTGCCTTTTGGTGGCGTCGGAGCGAGCGGCATGGGCAAGTACCATGGGTTTGAAGGGTATCAAACCTTCTCTCATGCTCGCGCGGTGTTTCGTCAGAGCCGCGTCAACGGCTCGTCTTTGCTCTTGCCACCTTACACGCGACTTGCGCGACGTGTGCTCGACCGACTGTCGCGCTGATCGGGGGCACTCATGCGGAGGCCCCGTTCACGGGTGACCCCGGCTCCACGGTCGCACGGGCGGTGGCCGGTGCGTCGGCCGAGGTCCGCTGTTGCGAGATGGCGGGATCACTGGTTGGTGCGTCTTGCGATCCGGGCACTTCTTGCAACGCCCAATCCCAGATCGGAGCCCACGCGTTGCGTGAACGCCGACTGAAGATGCCTTGATGACCAAGTTTTGTCAGTCCAAAGTCTTGAGGATTGAGCCACACTTGGTCGTGAGGCGCTTGCTCGAAGGCGTCGAGTAGTTTCGAGACGTTGCTCCGGGTGGCGATGGGATCGTCGTTGAAGCAAAATGCCCGGATCGGACTCGTCACCTGACGGTACTGCTCCTGGGCGAACTCCACCGGGCTCGGACTCATGCACCAGCGCTTCCATGTGGAAAATAGCTTGGGGTTGACGCTTTCACCCTTCCACAAGCCGCCCTTGGGGATGTAACCAAACAGCTTGTTACAGACCGGCCCGTACGCCAGCCAGAGAAACAGCTCCTGGGAGCTGAACTTCAACGGCTTGTCTTTCCAATAGGGCCAGCAGGCCGCCAAGAAGATGTGGCGCTCTGCCAGAACATGGTTGTCCGCCAGGCCGAGAATCAGCCCGCCTGCGCTGTGACCCATCGTCGTCAGAGGCAGGTCGGGGAATGACCGATGTAGCATGTCGAGAGCGGCCGGAAAGTCGAGTTGCCCCCAGTCGAGGAAATCCGCCCGGTCGTTTTTGACGGACCGAGCGGTGGATGCACCCTGACTGCGGTAGTCGTAGAGAAGCACTGCGGCGCCGCGTTCCGCACCATAGCGCGCAAAGTGGATGTACTGTTCCTTCCTGACGGCGGTGCCCGGTGAAAACAACACGGCTCGCGAGGGATGCTGAGGCCGGATGAGCACGGCGGCAAGCCGCCTTCCATCCCGCGCTTCGATTTCCAACTCCTCCATACCCTCTACCCTCATGGGGCGAGTCTACGAGTTGGGGACGAGTTTCGTCCATCGAAAATGATTGAATAGTGCAGATTAAAGCACTGTGCGTTTTGTCAGTGCTGATTTCATCGGAGCTGGTTCTGCCAGAGCAGGCGGTTGCTAGTGCTGCGACCACATAAAAGTGGTCGGTAGGGAGACCACTTTTCTCTCGAAATCATTCATCTTCCTCCGGTCGGTCGCAGCACAAAAACCAGAAAAAAGGCCGAGGCAAAGACGTAG